>CAKUHJ010000001.1 GCA_934655935.1 uncultured Oscillospiraceae bacterium
CTCGTACAGCGCGTACAGAAGGTTTCAAAGTCCATCCAGGGCTTCCCGCTCGGCTACCGCATCGGAAGCGAGGAATCGGTGGACGAGGAATCCCTGATGATCACCTACGACTACAATTTTGTCAACGTCGATTTCTATGTGGAGTACCGCGTCTCAGACCCGGTCAAATACCTCTACAGCTCCTCCGATCCTGTCGGCATTCTGAAAATGCTCTGCCAGAGCTACATCCGCGACACCATCGGCCTTTACAACGTCGACAGCGTCATCACCACCGGCAAGAGTGAAATTCAGTCGGAAATCCGGCAGAAAATCACAAACCGCCTGGAGCAGGAGGACCTCGGCATCCAGGTCACGAACCTCACCATCCAGGACGCCGAGCCGCCCACCCTGGAGGTGCAGCAGGCCTTCACCGCCGTGGAAACCGCCAAGCAGTCGGCGGATACCGCGGTCAATAACGCAAAGAAATACGCCAACGAGGTCATTCCCGGCGCAAAGGCCGACGCCGACCAGATCATCAAGCAGGCCGAGGCCTACAAGCAAAGCCGCATCAACGAGGCCAACGGTCAGGCCGCGCGCTTTACCGAGCTCTTTGCCGAGTATGAAAACTATCCGCTGATCACAAAGCAGCGGCTGTTCTACGAGGCCATGGAGGAGATTCTTCCGGATATGAAGCTCTATATCCTCAACGAATCGACCGGCGTGCAGACCTCTTTGCCGCTGGAGCCCTACGCAACGCTCAACATGGGAGGAACCGAGGAATGAAAAAAACGCTGAAAATCGCGCTGCCGCTGCTGGCCGTTGCCGCCGCCATCATTGTGCTGGCAGGCTCCCTGGTCGTTACGCAGCCGAATGAATATACCATCATCCGGCAGTTCGGCGCCGTGGTCCGCATCGTGGACGAGCCGGGCCTGAGCTTCAAGGCGCCCTTTGTCCAGGACGTCAGCAAGCTTCCGAAGACGGAAATGCTCTATGACCTTGCCGTAAGCGACGTCATCACCTCGGATAAAAAATCCATGGTGGCGGACTCCTTCGTTCTCTGGCGCATTTCCGACCCGCTGAAATTCATCCAGACGCTCTCCGGCAGCGTCTCCGGCGCGGAAGGGCGCATCAACGCGGTCGTCTACAACAGCCTGAAGACCGTAATCAGCTCCATGAAGCAGGAGGATGTGATCTCCGGCCGCGACGGCGAGCTGGCGGCGAAAATCATGGAGAACTTTGAGCAGAGTTTTGACGACTACGGCGTCACGGTTCTCGCCATCGAGACCAAGCGGATCGATCTGCCGGACGAAAACAAGGCCGCCGTCTACGAGCGCATGATCTCCGAGCGCGGCAACATCGCCGCCGGCTATGCCGCCGAGGGCGACGCCGAGGCCAAGCAGATCCGCAGCGAGGCCGACAAGTCCGTAGAAATCACGCTCTCGCAGGCCAAGGCCGAGGCGCAGAAGCTGCAGGCCGAGGGCGAGGCGGAGTATATGCGCATTCTCTCCAGCGCCTATGACACGCAGGAAAAGGCAGACTTTTACGAGTTCATGCGTGCGCTGGATATGGCGAAATCCTCCCTCACAGGCGGCGGCAAAACGCTGGTGGTCTCCTCCGATTCGCCGATCGCGCGGATTTTCTCCGCACAGTGGGAGCGCGCACAATGACGACGCTTTATCTGCAGGAGGAGATTTTCTCCTTTGATCATTTCGATATCTGGGACGAGGCCGGAAACGTACTTTATCAGGTAGAACGCGAGTTCTTTCACTTCGGCAAGAAGCTGATCGTGCTGGACGCCGGCGGCAGGCAGCTTGCATCCATTCAGCACATTCCCTTTTCCATTCCCTGCTCCTACGAGCTCTGCCTGCCGGGACAGACGCTGGCGCTCGACCGGCTGTTTGCGCTGTTCCGCAAGCGTTATGTCATCGACGCGCTTGGCTGGGAGGTGGAGGGCGATTTTATGAGCCTTTCCTACTTTATCTCGCAGAATGGCAGAACCGTCGCGTCGATTGAAAAGGCCTGGCCCGCGTTTCATGACCGATACCGGCTCGCCGTCGACGATTCCGCCGACACGCTCGCGGCGCTGTGCGTGGTGCTCGCCATTGACTGCTGCGACGAGCATGACAGCTGACTTCTCTTTTCTGCGCCGGAGTGCGCTGCATTTTGCAGCGCGCTCCGGCGCAGACATTTTTTCGTGCAATTTTTGCTGCAGTGTTGTATAATACAGCCAAAAAATGCCGCCTGGCGCGGCGGAAAAGAGGCGGCCGATGGAAAAAAACCTTCCGCAGGCGCTGCGCGAGTCCGACCTGGACGGCGCGCGGGCGCTTTTGAAAGACGACAGCGCGCTGCATGCCCTGCTCGGCATGCGCGGACACGCGGAAAATCTGTGCCTGCAGACCGCCGCGCTCCTTTTTCACTGCAGCGGCGTGCAGGCCCTGGCGCGGCTCCGCGCGCTTTACACGCGCCTGCAGGACCGGATGTTCCCGCCCGAAGGCATGCCGGCGCCGGCCCTGGAGGAGCAGGACGAGCTGTACCTGCTGGTGCTTGAGTCCCTGTTCGCGCAGAAAACGGGGCCCTTCGACCCGCTGACGGACCTTCTGCCGCTGGAGGAGAACGAGCCGAGCCGCTTTCCCGCAGAATACCGGCAGTTCTGCGCGCTGGTCCGGCGGCAGCACCTGATGGCGCTGCTGCGCATCGGGCGGGAGATTCAGCCCTTTGACCCGGCCTCGCACACCATCGGTGTGCACAACGTCGCGCTGCATACGGGCATTTTCTGCAAGAAGGCCGGCCTCCCCGTCGATCTGCCTCTCCTGCGCGCGGCGGCCTTCGGCCATGATATCGGCAAGTTCGGCTGCCGCGGCGAGGAAAGCGCCCGCGTGCCCTACCTCCATTATTATTATACCTGGCAGTGGTTCTGTGAAAACGGAATGGAGAACATCGGCCACATCTCCGCCAATCATTCGACCTGGGATCTGGAATTTGAGAACCTGCCGCTTGAGTCCCTGCTGCTGATCTACGCGGATTTCCGCGTACGCGGCAGACGCCTGCCGGACGGGCGGGAGCACATGGAAATTCATACGCTGCAGGAGGCCGGGGCGCTGATTTTCTCCAAGCTCAGCGCCATGACCGAGGAAAAGTCGCTCCGCTACCGTACGGTCTACACCAAGCTTCTGGATTTTGAGAAGCTGCTGCTGTCCTGCGGCGTTCCGGTGCAGCTGGACACGCAGACCCTTCGCGCCGCGGAGCAGACCGACGCTTCGCTTCTGAATGCGGAGCAGGCGCTGGAGCGGCTGCGGCAGCTGACGCTGCTCGGCAGCGTCAGGCTCATGCACACCATCAGCACGGACCATTCCCTGGAGCTGCTTCTTGAGCGGGCCCGGAGCGAAAAAAATCTCCAGGGCATCCGGACCTACCTGCTGCTTCTGGAGGAGTACAGCACCTATATGACCCGGAGCGGCAAGCAAAAAACGCTGGCGCTTCTTTACGAGCTTCTGATGCATCCGGACGGTGACGTCCGGCGCACGGCGGGGCGGATTATGGGAAAGCTTCTTGCCAACAGCGGCCCGCGCTACCGCAAGGAGCGCCCTGCGCAGGCGCACGCGGATATGCTGACGCCTGCTATGACGACGCTTCTTTCCGAGGCCGCGCAGCTCTGGCGGCATTACATGGAGCTTTGCCTGCAGCCCGACCGGAAAATTTCTCCCAAGCATGCCATGCGCATCTCAAACTCACTGAAAATCATCTGCCAGACGCTGTTCTCCTGCTGCGAGGAAAAGCAGGCCGCCGCGTTTCTGGAGCCCCTGGCGGAACGGACGCTGCATGCGCGCGGCGAGGAGCGCTTTGTGCTGCTGGACGCCATGTGCCACGTGCCGGAAAAGTACCTTTCTCCGGAGCTGTGCAGCGCGCTGTGCGCCTGCTGCGCCCGGATGCTTCCGGACGCGGAGGTCCGGCTGGTGATGATGATTTTCCGCTGTCTGGAGCATCTGAGCGCCGCCTGGCCGCTGCCGGAGTCTGCGCGCGCGCAGCTGCTTGCCTTTACGCCGCAGAGCCCCGAGTATGCGCCGGCCATCCGCGCGCACCGGGCGCGGCTTCTTGGCCTCGCGCCGCCGGAGCTGAGCCCGGAGCAGATCTCGCAGCTGCACCTGAGCAACCTGAAAAACAGCGTCCACTGGACGGTGAAGCTGGAGCAGCTGCGCATGCTCTGCGCGCATGTGCGCACGCACCGGCAAAGCGCATTCCATACGGCGCTGCACCTTTCCAATCTTCTGTCCGTCAGCGAGCACCTTCCGGTCCGTGAGGCCGCAGGGGAGCAGCTGCTGGAAATTGCGGCGTATCTGAGCGTCGACCAGATCAACGAAATCTCCATCGACCTTACCCGCGAGCTGGAAACCGGCCAGGAGCAGATTTCCTTCTTTGTTGCGCCCTATCTGGGGCGGCTTTTGTGCCGGCTGCCGGAAAAGGAGCTTTCCGAGTCGCTTTCGCAGCTGGAGGAGCTCACGCGCGGCGCTTCCGTGCTGCCGGCGCAGGCGGCGCTGCGGACGCTTGGCCGGGCGCTCTGCGCGCTTCCGGCGCAGGCGCAGGAGGACCGCGCGCGCATCACGGGCATGCTCCTGACGGGCGTAAGCCACTACGAGGCCTCCATTCACCAGACCGCTCTGTGCGTTCTGTGCCGGGATGTGCTTGCAGACGAGGCCTTTGACGCGGGGCTGCGGCGCGCGCTTTTCGCCTCGCTGCACAAAAAGCTTCTGTGCCTTCTGTGCGAGGCGCGCGAGGGCGAGCTTGCCGCCTTCAACCGAGCGGCCATGCTGAACCATCTTTACCGCTTCCTTGTCCGGCAGGAGGTTCTATGCGGTCCGTTCCAGTTTCCGCCGCAAAAACCCGCGGCCTTCTTCCCGGGCACGTTCGACCCCTTCTCGGCCGGTCACAAGCAGATTGTCGGGCAGATCCGCGCCCTGGGCTTTGAGGTATATCTTGCCGTGGATGAATTCTCCTGGAGCAAGAAAACGCTTCCCAAGCTTCTGCGGCGGCAGATTGTCTGCATCTCTGTCGCCGACCAGCCGGATACCTACCTGTTTCCGGACGATATCCCGATCAACATCGCCATGCCGGAGGATCTGGCACGGCTGCGGGCGCTGCTTCCGCAGCGCGGGGTTTCCCTTGTGGCCGGAAGCGACGTCATCCTGGGCGCGTCGGCCTACCGGGAGGAAAAGCCCGGCGGCGCGGGGGAATACGATCACATTGTCTTCTGCCGCGAGGGCTCTGCGGACCGCGCGCGGCTGGAAGCGCGGATTCACGGCAAGTGCCGCATTCTTTCCCTTCCGCCATTCTACGAAACCGTCAGCTCCACCCGTATCCGCGCCTCGATTGACCGCAAGCTGGATATCTCCATGCTGGTCGACCCGGTCGTGCAGACGCTGATTTACGCGCGCGGCTTCTATGTCCGTTCGCCGGAGTCCAAAAGCCTCCTGCAGCGGGAGCAGCTGAGCTTCCGCCTGTTCACAGGGGACGCCGCCGCGCAGGCTCCCGCCGAGCTCCGGGAGCTTCTGGCCGCACGGCCTGCGGCCATGGCCGCGGCGCTCTTCGCCGAGGGCGGGCGTCTTCTTGCCTGGGCGCTCGGCCGGAGCATCACGCTCGATAAGCTTTACGGCGTGCTCGGCAGTCTGGAGGCCGCCGGAGAGGTCCGCCGGCATGCTTCGGGCCGGATTATCTGGATTGAGCATGTGAAGGCAGGTCCGCAGGCTTCTGCGGAGCAAAGCCGCCTTGTGCTCAACGAACTGCTGGCGCGGAGCCTTGCGCGCGGAAACACCTACGCGCTCTGCCGCTGCGGGCCGGACGCGCCGCTGCGGCAGGCGCTGGGCGAGCTGGGCTTTTTACCGCTGTGCGGCGCAGAGGAAATTTACCTTGTGGACATGCGCGCGCCGGTCATGCTCCTGCAGGACGCCATGCTCTGCATCAAAAAGCCGCACCATGACGAGCCTGCCGTAATCCAGGCGGTCAAAAACGCCCGCCCGCGGCTGCGGCAGGCATTGGGCGCGATGTTTCCGGGAAAGCTTCTTCTGTGCTTTGATTCCGAGCTTCTCAACCAGACGCTGGTCGAGCGCATCGAGCGCGCCAACGGCGTGCAGGACGTCCCGCCCGGCGAAAAGCGGCTGGGCCCGTTTATGTGCGTGCCGTACGGAAAGATTTTTTCCGATGAAATCGTCCCCAACACCGTGACCAAAACCCTGCATGTGGAAAAATGCTTTTCGCAGGATCTGCGCCGCTTTGAAATTCTGGAATACCCCGGCTATTCGCCGCTGCGCAACCAGGTGCGGACACTCAAATCCTTCCACCGGCCGATTCTTCTGGTGGACGATCTTCTGCACCGGGGCTACCGGATTGACAAGCTGGATGAAATCTTCAACAGTGAGGAGCTGAGCATCCAGCGCATCATCGTGGCGCTGATGTCCGGCTGGGGGCAGGATCTGATGCGCGTGCAGGGGCGCGACGTCGAGTGCGAATACTTTATTCCGAACCTTCATTATTGGGTCACGGAGAGCCTTCTGTATCCGTTTATCGGCGGCGACAGCGTCGCAGGCCGGCCCGCAAGCGAGCATATGCTGCCCTCGGTCAATCTGCTGCTTCCGTACTGCTATCCGAACTTTTTCGCGGACGCGCCGCAAGCGTGCGTGCAGGCGCTTTCCCGGACGGCGCTTTCCGGCGCGCTTGAAATCATGCGCGCGCTCGAGCAGACGCACCAGGCGCTGATGAGCAGCAGCCTGACCCTCCGCCGGCTCTCCGAGGCGCTGCAGCAGCCGCGCCTGCCGGATAAGAGCCGCTACCTTCAGTATGATTTTTCTCTGCCGGCCTCGTTTTACCTGGCAGAGGATCTTGCGCAGATCGACCGGATCTGCAGAAAGGAGTAAGTGCATATGCTGTACAAGAGCTGGGAGGGCTTCTGCCTCGGCGCGCAGGAGCCGGAGCTTTTCCCGTCCGGGGCGGCGTCCGCCGCCGCGCCGTTTGCGCCGCTGGTGCTGCTCGTCCGGCGGGAGCCGCTGCGAAGCCGGGGCATGTTTTCCATCCATTCCCTTTCCGAGCTTTCGGAGGAGGAGGGGCTTTCGTGCCTCCTGCCGCCTGCGCAGGAGCCAGAGCAGACGCTGCTCGGCCGCTTTGTGCGGGAAAACGGCGCGACGGTTCTGAACCTGGCGTTTTCGAACGCGCTTCGCTTCCTGCAGAGCTGGTTCCGCGCGCCCAGGGAAGGCCTGCGCGTCACGCTCGTCGGCCTTGGCGACGTGGGCGGCACGGTTCTGACGGCCCTGAAGCTTCTGGGCCGCGAAATCTCCGAAATTTCTATTTTTGATCCCAACGAAAAGCAGTGCGCCCGCTACGAGCTGGAGCTGAACCAGGTTCTGCCCATTGCGGACGGCACGGAGCTCCCCAGGGTCTCCGTCTGCCCGTCCGAGGCGGAGCTTTTTGACTGCGATCTGTTCTTGTTCACGGCCTCCCGCGGCGTGCCCGGTCTCGACTCCGGCGTCACAGATGTGCGGATGGCGCAGCTTGCGGCGAACCGGCCCATGCTTGCGCACTATGCGCGCCTGGCGCGCAAGGCTGCCTTCCGCGGCCTTTTCTGCCAGATTTCCGACCCGGTCGATCATCTGGCGCGCACCGTGTTTCTCGAGAGCAACCGTGCGCCGGAGGGGCAGCTGGACTTTGCCGGGCTTCTTCCGGAGCAGGTGCGCGGCTTCGGCCTTGGCGTTATGGCCGCGCGCGCGGCCTATTACGCGCAGAAGGCGCAGCTTGATTTCTCTGCCGGCCGGCTTTACGGCCCGCACGGCGAGGGGCTGATCGTCGCAAACCGCGCGGACGCGGGCTATGACGCGGCCGTCTCCGCGCGCCTGACCGAGCAGACGCTCAGGGCCAACCTCGCCGTCCGCGCGCTCGGCTTCAAACCGTATCTGGCCCCCGGCCTTTCCTCCGCAGCCGTCAGCATTCTGCGGCTTGTCCGAGGACAGACGCACTATGCGGCCTGCGCGCTGGACGGCGTATACTTCGGCTGCCGCGAGCGCTTCGGCGCGCAGGGGCCGGAGCTTCTGCGCGAGGCGCTTGCCCCGGCGCTTTTTGCGCGGCTGGAGCAGACGCACGCGCTGCTTCGAAAGGCGGAATCGCCATGCCGCTGACGCTTGTCACGCTCGGCGGCGGCAGGCTGGAGACCCGGCTTGCCGCGGCGCTCTCCGGCCTTGACGTTCTGCCGCTTGCGCCGCAGGCGCTCAGCGCCGGAGGCTCGGACCGCAGGCTTCTTTTTGCCGTTCATGTAGATGCCTTCGGCCCCGACGCCCGCTTTACAGAGCTGCTGCGGCTGCTGCGCATGCACCCGGCGTGCATGGCCGGCAGCGTCGCCGGCCTCGTCTTTGACGGGGAAAGCGAGCTTGACACCAAGCAGTGCGCCCGGCAGCTGGCGCTGGCGCTGAGTCTTGCCGGCTGCACGCTGCCGGGGAAGCCCCTGGCCGAGGGCACCGCCTCGCTTTACAACCAGCATGTGCTGGCCGCGCAGCTGGGGCTCGGCCTGGAGGAGACGTTTCTGCATCAGATCCGCTCGCTTGCCGGGCGCGTGCTGGCCTTTTCGTCGCCGCGCTTCGCACAGCCCAGGCTTCTGATGCTGCACGCATCGGAAAACCGGCAGTCCAACACGCTCTGGCTCGGGCGGCAGGTGCTCGCCCGGCTGCCAAAAAGCCTGCAGACACGGGAGCTGTCGCTGCAGAACGGCACGGTATATGATTGCCGGGGCTGCTCCTTCGACGCCTGCCGGCATTTTGCCGAAAGCGGCGTATGCTTCTACGGCGGCGCCATCTCCAACCAGGTCTTTCCCGCCATTCTGCAGAGCGACGCGCTGCTGTTCCTGTGCCCGAACTACAACGACGCCGTAAGCGCAAATTTGACGGCGCTCTTTAACCGGCTGACAAACCTTCTCATCCGGCAGGACCTGCACGGGAAGTATCTTTTCGGCATTGTGGTTTCCGGCTACTCCGGCAGCGACCTTGTGGCCATGCAGCTGCTCGGGGCCATGTGCATGAACAAGACGGCCATTCTGCCGCCCCGCTTCTGCCTGATGCAGACGGCGAACGATCCGGGCAGCGTTCAAAGGTCGGACGGAATCTCCGCCCGCCTGGACGCCTTCGCCGCGCAGATTCAAAATACGCTTCTGAGATAAAAAATGGTCCGGCGCAGCGCCCTTGTGGGCGCTGCGCCAGATTTTTATTTTCCGGATTGAAGGGCCCTGCGCTCTTCCTTCGTATGTGCGAAGTGCTCAAGCACGGGGACAAACAGGAAGCAGGTAAAGCCCGCCGTAAAGCCGCCGTTATACAGGCAGAACGCCCCGTGCAGCAGCGGCACACAGGTCACCAGCGTGTAATGAATCATGCCGGCCAGCACCCCTGCCAGCCAGCCGTAGCGCCCCGCGACCGGGGAAAGCCCGTTTGCAAAGCAGAGGCCGATGACGATGGCCTGCGCGGAAAGCGCCATGGAAAATTCCGCGCCCGTCAGCCCGCAGACAAATCTTGCCGCGAGGCTTGCCAGCGCGTAGCCGGCCATGATCGGCCAGACGTTCAGGGGATGGCTTCCCTTGAAGCAGCAGCAGACCATGCAGAAGACGCACCCGAGCGTCGCCGCGTTCCACTTTGCCCCGACCAGCAGATAATAGGCCACAATGAATATGCCGTAGACACCAAGGTTCAGAATTGCCGCGCCGGAGCCGTATTTTGCGCCGTAGTCGACCTGATAGCCGGAGTCGCGCAGCAGCTTTCCATACGCCTTTCCGCCGCCCATGGCAAGGCCCCAGACAATCGCCAGACCGAATACCGCGCCGCAGAAGGCCAGGCTGATCACAGGGAAGCTGTCCCCGAGGCCGACGCCCTCCGACGCCGGAGGCGCGGGGATAAAAACCTTATAAAGAAGCGAACGCAGGAAGAATGCAATCAGGCCGATGGGAATCGCCGCGTTATAAAGATCGTAGCCCTTGTGCATGTTCGGGCTGTGCGGCAGCGCCGCCGGGAAAATAAAGCCGATAAAAACGCCGGCTGCCAGCGCAAGCAGAACGCCGCTCAGCGTAAAGCCATGCCAGCTTTCGCCCGGATAGCGGAACAGCAGCTCCGTAATAAGCGGCGCAAGGCCTGTGGAAAAGAGGAATGCGTTTGCCATCGCACCGGGCTTCTTTTGCTTGACAATGCAGTAAAGCAGCACGCCTGCAAAGGAAAACCAGATGTTGAGGATTGTCGTGCCCCAGAAGCAGAAGCCCGCCGTCAGGAGGAAGGCCAGAACGCTCACGCCGTCCGGCTTGCTGCCGGGCAGGCAGTAGAGCCCCAGGCAGACCGCGCAGACCAGCGCGCAGTTGAGAAACGTCCCGGCAAAGCCGCCGTAGCTGGGGTCAAAGTAGCTTTTGACCGTCTGTCCGGACTGGACGCAGATTCGCCCAAGACCCGCGGCCATTTCCGCCCGGTCCGGCGAAAAGAGGGCGGCCAGAAGGCTCAGAAGCGCAAAGCCGGCAAACAGGCAGCGGATCGCCCGCTCCGGCTGATTCAGTTTTTCTTTCATTCTTTCATCTCCCTGTAAAAAGGCTGCCGCCGGAGGAAGCCGGCGGCAGTTGGCGTGTCGAAAAAATTTCTTCGTCCAGCTTACATCGTGCGCTCTGCCGCCTCGACCACGTGGCCGATGAGCACGGAGGTCGTCACAGAGCCGACGCCGCCGGGAACCGGCGTAATCGCGCCGACAATCGGCTCGACCTCGGAGAAGACCGCGTCGCCGGCGATGGCACCCTTGCCGCCCTTGGAGTTGACCTTTTCCGGGTCCCAGTTGATGGAGACGTCGATCACAATCTGATTTTCAGAGACATAGTCCTTTGTCAGGCTGTTCAGAACGCCTGCCGCGGAAACCAGGATATCCGCCTTGCGGGCGATACCGGCCACGTCCACAGTCTTGGTATGGCAGACGGTAACGGTGGCGTTCTTTGCCATGAGCATCATCGCCGCAGGCTTGCCCACAACGAGGGAGCGGCCGATGACGACGGCGTTCTTGCCCTTGCAGTCGATACCGTAGTAGTCGAGAATTTCCATGCAGGCCTGCGGCGTGCAGGGCGCAAAGCCCAGCTTCTTGCCGGTGAAGACGCCCGCGTTGGACAGATCCGTCATGCAGTCGACGTCCTTGGCCGCGGCCAGATGGTTGCAGATTTCGTCCTGATCGGCCTTCAGATGCTTCGGCAGCGGCCGGAACATCAGGCAGCCGTGGATGGAAGCGTCGGCATTGATGGCCTCAAGCTGTGCAATGAGCGCTTCCTTGGTGACGTCCTCGGGCAGAACAAACTTCTGTACCTCGACGCCGATGAGCTCCGCGCGGGCCGTCGCGCCCTTTTCATAGGAAAGATCCGAGGGGTTTTCGCCGCAGCGCACAATGGCGAGCTTGGGGCTGACGCCCTTTTCCTTCAGCGCCGCGACGCGGGCCTGAAGCTTTTCGTTCATGGCGGCGGTAACTTCCTTGCCGAGCAGCAGTTTTGCCATTTTATTCCTCTCCTTCACGTCTTATTTGAAGAATCCGGCCTTGACGGTTTCAAAAATCCCGTCGGCCAGCTTGCCGTAGGTATCCAGCATGGAAAGGCACTTTGCGTTCATTTCCTCTGCCAGCGCACGGTTCTGAAGCGTTTTGGTATTGATGAACACATTGAGCGACGCTGCCTGCAGCGCGGACTTCACAATCACCGCGCCGCACCCGGCGTCGGAGACGGCAAGGCGGGAGCCCTTTTCCGCGAAAACCTTGATGGCGTCCAGCGAGGCGCAGCACAGCTCCATAATGTGCATCGGGACCTGGCAGGCGGTAATCGTTGCCTTTTCCATGATCTCCGGGCGGCTGGGGTCGTCCTTCGGAATGCCATAGGCTCTGGACAGGGGGATAAAGCCCTCCGCATCTGCGGGAACCTGGTCCAGGAGCTCTGCCTGGAGGCGGTCGCACTCGGCCTTGAGGGCGACGATCTCCGCCTCAACGTCCGCATATTTCTTCTTGCCGACGGTCAGCGAGCCCACCATATTGCCGAGCGCCGTGCCGAGCGCGGCCACAAGCGCGGACGCGCCGCCGCCGCCGGGCGCAGGCTCGCTCGACGCGAGCACCGTGACAAATTCACGGCAGGATTTTGTCGTATAATCCATGTGATTCTCCTTCATTCACAATGTAAAAGGAGGCGGCGGATTACCGCCGCCTCCCGGTTGGGTCTGCGTATATGCGCGTTTGTCCGTCTCTTAGAAGAGGCCCGAAACCTTGCCGGTCTCGGTGTCGACGTCGATGCGGCGGTAAGCCGGGTCGGACGAGGTACCGGGCATCATGGAGATGGCGCCGGCCATCGGGCAGAGGAACTTCGCGCCGCCGTACTCGAGGATGTCACGGATGGGCAGTCTCCAGTTCTTCGGCACGCCCTTCCAGCTGGGCTCATGCGACAAAGACAGATGGGTCTTGACCATCATCGTGCAGTAGTCGGCATACTTGGGGTCAGACTCGAAGCGCTTGGCCTTTTCCAGAGCCAGCGGCGCCCAGTCGACGCCGTCCGCGCCGTAGACTTCCTTGGCGATGAGCTCCACGCGCTGACGCAGCGGCATGCTCAGATCGTACAGGAACTTGACCTCGTTCTTCTCCTGGCAGGCGTCGATGACCGCCTCGGCCAGCTCGATTGCGCCTTCGCCGCCGTAACGCCAGTGGTTCGACAGCGCGCAGCGGACGCCGTGCTCCTTGCAGAGTCTGCGCAGAAGCGCAATCTCCGAGTCGGTATCGGTGTAGAACTGGTTGATGCAGACCACGGGGACGATACCGGACTTCTTGATGGTGTTCACATGATGGAACAGGTTCTCGCAGCCCTTTTCCAGCAGCTCCAGATTCTCCTCGGTGTACTCAACCGGGAGCGGCCGGCCGGCGACCACCGCCGGGCCGCCGCCGTGCATCTTGAGCGCACGGATGGTCGCAACCAGGACGGAGACGTTCGGGGTAAGGCCGGAAAGGCGGGTCTTGACGTTCCAGAATTTTTCAAAGCCGATGTCGGCGGCAAAGCCGGACTCGGTCACATGGTAATCGAACAGCTTCAGAGCCAGACGGTCGCCGATGACGGAGGACTGACCGATGGCGATGTTGGCAAACGGGCCCGCGTGAATCAGAACCGGCTGATGTTCGACAGAATAGCACATGGTGGGGTTGATGCAGTTGCGCATCCAGGCGGTCATGGCGCCAGCAACCTCGAGATCCTCGGTGGTGACGGGCTCGCCGCTGCGGGAATAGGCGACGACGATCTTGCCGATGCGCTCACGCAGATCCTTCAGGTCGCGCGCGACCGCCAGAATGGCCATCAGCTCGGAGCCGACGGCAATACCGAACTTGGACTCCATCAGGTAGCCGTCCTTCGGCCCGCCGATGCCGATGATGATGTTGCGCAGGCCCTGCGCGCAGAAGTCGAGCACCCAGCCCATCTCCACACGCTTGGGATCGATGTCCAGCCGCTTCAGGCCGCGCTTGGCGAGCTGCTCGTCGTTATAATTGCGCTCGTGCTGCATCCGGGCGTTCAGCGCAACCATCGCCAGATTGTGCGCGTTCATAATATCGTTAATATCACCGGTAAGGCCAAGGGAGAACTCGGTCATCGGCATCAGAAGCGCGTTGCCGCCGCCGGCAGCGGTGCCCTTGACGTTCATCGTCGGGCCGCCGGAGGGCTGACGCAGGCAGCCGCCGACATTCTTGCCGAGCTTGCCGAGGCCTTCGATCAGGCCGAGGGAGGTGGTGGACTTACCCTCGCCGAGCGGAGTGGGGGTAATGGCGGTGACTTCGATGAACTTGCCGTCGGGCTTGTCCTTCAGGCGGTTCATGATCTTGATGAAGTCCAGCTTCGGCGTCTTGCCGTAGGGGATAATTTCCTCCGGCAGCAGGCCGAGCTTTTCCCGGAAGTAGTCGACAGAGGGAAGGGTCTTTTCCGCTTCCTCCGCGATCTGCCAGTCCTTGTAGACGGTCGGGTCGAGCGTGACGCGGCCGGTCTGCGGGTCTACATACTTGCCATCCTTGAATTCGATTGCCATAGAGAGGTTTCCTCCTTGTTCGCCCGGGATCTTTCACTACCCCCGGGGAAAAAATAGTGTGACGCTGTGCATCCAATCTTCCGCAACTCCCAGCGCCCAGTTGAATCGATATTTTTTTATCGGTTCGTTGACAGTGTAACACTAACTTTTTCAGAAGTCAACCAGAGATTCACGGAAATCTAAAAACACTACTCAGCGTGGCGAAAAAGTCTTTTCGCCACGCTGAGTCCGGTTTTCTGAACTCCAATAAGTTCAGAAAACCGCTTGATTGAACGCGAAGGGGGCTTTTTGCCCCCTTCCCTCTTCTCCCGCTGCTCTGTCGCAGAGCTGCAGATCATAGTTTTTCGACAGTCTCACTGCTGATTTTGGCGCCAGGATGCGGCTTACTTTGCAGCCTTTGCCCGCTTTTCGCGCTCCAGGCGGGAGATGAAGAGGGCGCAGGTTGCGTCGCCGGTGATGTTGAGGGTGGTCCGGCCCATGTCAAACAGCTTGTCGACGCCGGCGATGATGGCGATGCCCTCAACGGGAATGCCGATGGACGTCAGGACCATGGCCAGCATGATCATGCCCGCGCCCGGCGTACCGGCCGTGCCGATGGAGGCAAGCGTCGCCGTCAGGACGATGGTCGCCATATTGGCAAGCGTCAGGTCCATGCCGTAGCAGCATGCGATGAAGACCGCGCAGACCGCCTGATAGATGGCCGTGCCGTCCATATTGATGGTCGAGCCGAGCGGCAGGACGAAGGAGCTGATTTCCGGCTCCGCGCCCATCTCGTTGCAGCACTCGATGTTGAGCGGAAGCGTCGCGGCGGAGGAGGTGGTTGTAAACGCGCAGATCATCGCGGGGGCCAGACCCTTGAAGAACTGGATGGGGTTCATCTTCGAGAGGAAGCGGACAGACAGGCCGTAAACCACAACCACATGGACAATGTAGCCGATATAGGCGATGCCGATGACCTTGGCCAGCGTACCGACAATTTCCGGGCCGTTGACGGCGACGACGTTCGTCATCAGGCAGAACACGCCGATGGGGGTGATCTTGATGATCATCATCATGATCTTCATCACGACCTCGAACAGGCAGTTGATGCCCTCGCCGACCTTTTCGCCCTTCTCGCCCGCGGCCAGGACGCCCGCGCCAAGGAGAATGGCCGTCACGATAACCGGAAGCATATCCGCGTTCACCATGGGCTTGAAGAAGTTATCCGGGAAGATGGCGACGATGACGCTCATGATATGCGGCGTTTCCTTGGCCTCATATTTCAGCGCGCTCAGCTCTTCGCCCGCCAGGGGCTTGAAGCCGCCCTTGAAGAGGTTGATCAGCACGAGGCCGATCACCACGGCCAGCGCCGTGGTCGCCATGTAATAGACAAACGTCTTCAGGCCGACAGAGCCGACCCGCTTGAGGTCCTTCAGGGAGATGACGCCGTCTGCAATCGACAAAAGCACCACGGGGACGACCAGGAACTTCAGAAGGTTGATGTAGATCGTGCCGATGGGCTTGATCCATTCGCCGGTGAAGGCCGGTGCGCCCTCAATTCTTGTGCAGATCCAGCCGGCCGCGATGCCGAGCAGCATGCCGATAAAAATCCAACCGGCAAGGCTCAATTTCTTCTTTTCTTTCAAAAAACTCTCTCCTTTTCTCTGGGGAATAATCCCCAATTTCTGTATTCAGAATAACACAGGAACGGAAAGATGTAAATTGTTTTGCCAAATTTTAACGGAATATTAACGGTGTATTTCACCAAAATACACAAAGCCGCATGCTTGCATGACTACCCGGCCCGCTCAGAGCCAGCGTTCCCAGAGCTCCGAAACACGTTCCTTGAGCTGCATCCGCTCGTCCGTGCCGCGGTTCACCGCGTCCATCGCCCTTGCCAGGGCGTGGAAGGCCTCGTCACTCGGTCTGCGGTGCGGCGGATATTTTCCTGCCCGGTAATTCTCCAGCACGGTCTCATAGCGCGCCGCCGCCTGCGCGACAGCCTCCGCCCAGGAAAGATAGATCCGCTGCTGCGCCTGCTCCCCGACCTGGCGCATGGCCTCCGGCGCAGCCAGAAGCCCTGTAAGCACCGCCGCAAGGGAGGCTGCGTTTTCCTCCATCAGGAAGCCCGTCTGGCCGTCCTCGATGCCCTCGGCGGCGCAGCTGCCGCGAATCAGCACGCTCCCCAGCGCGCAGGCCGCCGCCTCGCGCACCACAAGGCCGTTCGTGTCAAAGCTGGAAGGAAACAGGAACAGGTCCGCCCGGCAGTACCAGGCCCGGATGATCTCCCGGTCATACTGCGGCGCGCAGAAGAACACGCACGCGTCAAGCCCCAGCGAATGGCTGTAGGCCATGACCTCGTCCCGGTCCGCGCCGCTGCCGACAAAGACCATGCGGAACGCCGTCCCCTGCGCGCGGAGCTTTGCCAGCGCGTCCAGGATGATCCGCAGGCCCTTGTACCACATCATCCGGCCGACGAAGAGAAATACCGGCACCCCCTGCGGAAGATCATAGTCCTTCGTCGCCTCGCGCACAAGCGCGTCGTCCACGCGGCCCTTCGGAAAATCGACGCCGTTGGGCATCACGCGCCAGGTCCCCTCGTAGCCCAGGGCGCGCAGATTTTCCCCCGCGCCGTTGGAAACCGTCCACACCTCGTCGCAGGCGGCAATGTTGTCCACCAGCACGCGCTTGGCCTCCTCCTGCAGAAGCTTTCCGCGTACGGCGTTGGCAATGTCAATGTCAAACTTTGTATGATAGGTAAAGATCACCGGCACATCGATCCGGTCGCGCAGCGAGCGCGCGAGCATCGCAGAGGTAATCGGGCAGTGGCAGTGGATCAGGTCGAACCGGGCCTGCTCCAGGCGGCGGAGGGTCTGCGCGGAGAAGGGGAAGCCCGCGCGGTAGCCCACCAGCTTCGTCATATCGACGCTTGGATAGCGCACCACCGGGAAGGGGTATCGGCTATCGTCCGCGTCCGGATTTGCGGGCGTCACAACCGTGACCTCGTCTCCCCGGGCGCTTAAAAGCTGCGCGTAATTGCATACCGCGTTTGCCACGCCGTCAATGACCGGCGGGAAAGAGTCGTTTATGAGGCAGACGCTTCTTTTTTCCATGCTTTCTCCTTTCAGTGCAGCGGATTGCCGGTCACCGGCGAATCCTCCGAGCCGATCTGATACCATTCGTTCCGGCCGTAGATCAGGACGGGCGTACCGTCGTCGATTTCATTGAAAATGGTCGCCATGGCCGCCTCCGGGATGTTGACGCAGCCGTGCGAGCCGTCATTTACATAATATTCCCCGCCGAAGGCGCTGCGCCAGGAGGCGTCGTGCAGGCCGATGACGTCGTAGATCACGCTGACCCAGTATTTGACGAAAACCCGGAAGTCAGTGCCCACCAGCGTGCAGTTTCTCAGCCGATTGTGGGAATAATAAAGCCCGGTCGGCGTATTGTGCCCGGCGGCAAGATTTCCGGTGACGATGGGCGTTGAGATCACCAGCGCGCCGTTTTTGAAGTAGGTGAGCCGCTGGTTATCCAGGTCCACCTCCACATAGGTGTCCCCGAGGCCAAAGGGCCGGCCGGAGGTATCCGTGCAGGAAACGGGCGCGGATACCGTGCCGCTCTCCAGGTCAAAGAGCATCCAAAGGAGCGCCTTCTGCAGCGCCTCGCGGTCAATGCCGTAATTGCAGCGCAGAAAGGACACCGGCGTCAGCCCCTTGAGATAGGAGTCAAAATAATAGGGCGCGTCATAGGTGCAGTATGTCTGCTCCCAGCGTTCGATCTGCTCGTCGAGGGCCTGTGGATTCAGGCGCACATAGCCTCCCTCCGCCGGCTGCGCCAGCTCCTCCAGCTGGGCCGGAAGCAGGCTTTCCTCACCGCCGGGGAGCAGCGCCTGCTCCGATTCAAACGACACGCAGAGCGCAAGCTCGTCCTTTTTCTGTCTCCAGAGGCTTTCGCGGACGGCAATCTGGCCGTCCTCCAGCTTCGCCTGCGGCGTTTTCTGCGCAGCCAGAAGCGGCGCGGCCGCGTCCTTTTCTATCGCGCCGGAGTCTGTCAGCGCCTGAAGAAGCGTCGTCGTCGTTCCCTTTGTCGGGCAGTGCAGTGCCAGAAGCGTCATTCTCGCAAGCTCGGCGCGCGTGAACGTGCCGCAGAAAAGAAGTCTGCTGTAGAAGCCGCAGCGCTCGGCGAACGCCTCTGCATCCTGGTAGGTGAAATCCTCGCCGTCCCGGTAGCCGAGCGCGCGCAGCAGGAATACCGCGTAATCCCTGGCGCTGCAGGGCTGCTCCGCACCGAAGCGCGTTTCCGAAACGCCGCGCGCAAGGCCGTTTTCCCAAAGCCAGGCAAGATACGGCGCGCACCAGCCCTCGCCGTCTGAGAAGGGCTGCGTGAGCTGCCCCTCCGCGTAGAGCGCCTGGGCCTGCGTTTCCGCGCCGTAGAGCCGCACCAGCATCGCCGCAGCCTCGGAGCGCTTCGGCGCGCGCGCAAGCTCAAAGCTGCCGCCCGTGCCGCGGAACACATCCAGCGTGCAAAGGGCCTGGGCGTCATCCTCCGCCGCGGCAAAAACGCCGCTGCAGAGCGCAAGCAGCAGCGTCCAGAGCGCAAGCAGGCGGCAAAGACTTCTTTTAATCGTATGTTTCATGGCAGGTTCTCTTTCTCTCTGTGATATCGTTTATCATAGCATATCCCGCCGCTCAGGGCAAGGCGGAGCTGCGGGCGCCCCCGCCGATTTTTATTGACGCTGGGGCCGCTTTGCACTATACTACAAGCAGCAGCGGCCCTTGCGGCCCGGAAACGAAGGAATGGTGCAGAAGCTATGACAAATGATTTCGATTTTGACCTGCAGGAATGCCCGGTTTGCGGGGGGCCTGCGATTCTGGAGGAGGAAAACGGCTGGTGCATGTACGTGGCCTGCCTGGACTGCGGCGCGCACACGGTGCACATCTCCTTCAGCTCAGACGGCGAGCGCCGCAGCGCCGCGCAGAGCGCGGTACAGCTGTGGAGCATCGGCAAGGTTCTGAAGGAAACGACAAGCGAATGAGATTTGCGCGGGAATACAGCTTGAAATGCGTGGAAAACGAAAAAAGGGCTTGACTTTTTTTCGTTTTATGCTACAATAAGCAAGCTGTTTCAAGCTTGCTGCTGTAGCTCAGTCGGTAGAGCGCGTCATTGGTAATGACGAGGTCGGCAGTTCGAATCTGCCCAGCAGCTCCACTCAGAAATGACCTTTGGGTGTCAGGTGACCGTGCAAGCGCGTCCACCTCGACAGCAAAGGTCTTTCTTCGTTCAAAATCACAACCGCTGTCGCTGGGTTGTGATTTTGTTTTTCTGATCTGGCGGTTGATCCATAGTGTCCACATGACACAAAGCGCGGTTTATCCCATTGGGATGAACCGCGCTTTATAATATAATATATATTTCCTGAATTTTGAATTCACGATATATACGGTGGCTGCAGGTTTTATTGGCCCTCCCGGCCCAGGAATTCCCGCTCCAGCGCGCGCACCATGCGGACATAGCGACGCTTGCACTGCGCCTGCCGCCCATGGAGAAGATCATCATAGCAGGGAGAAAGATACTTCTCCCGCAGCTGCCGGTAGCGGACGGCATGCTCGGTGCAAAGATCGATACATGTTACAATGGCCGGGGCTATGCGGTAGTACTCCCGGATCAGCGCCGGGCCGTCCGGCTGGGCGGCAAGGTAGCCGTCCCGGAAGGTGCGGAAGGCCGTCAGCTCCGGGCAGTCGTCCGGCTTTCCAAGCTCGCGGCAGACGGCGGTCGTAATAAAGCACAGGCCCAGGAATTTTTTGCGGAAGCCGCCGGCAATGTCCTCATAATCGCCGAGATAAAACGGCGTTTTGGGCCAGCGCGCGACCCAGGCCGCCTGAAGGCAGGCGGCAAAATCCTCGCTCACGGGGAGCTTTTTCTTTCTCAGCAGCGGCACGAAGAAAATCGCAATCAGGAATTTATCGTCCTCCTGCATGCCGCGCCTGCACCAGGTCGCCTCCAGCGCGTCGAGAAGCGCGTCCGCCGCATGCTGCAGGCAGGTCTGCGGATTCTCCGCGGCCATGACGGCGCTGCTGAAGCGCTCCAGCGCGTCCGCGCACCCGGCCTCGTATTCTGCAAACGCAGGAACAAACTGCTCCCGCGTGATTTTCTTCTGGTAGCCGCGGTAGTCCACAATGCAGGGCACAAGCGCAGCGCTCGCCGCCGCAAGGTCCCCGGCTGTCTGCGCATCCGGCTTTGGCTGCCGCAGCGCAGACGCGCGCAGGCGCGCACCGCAGTACAGGCAGGAGAATTCCTCCAGCTCCTGCGGAATGAGCAGCTGCTTTCCGCACTGCGGACATTTAAAATTCTGCATGTTCTGTTCCATATCGCGCCTCGCCATTTTCTTTTATTGTCCCACACAAAGCGCGTCCTGTCAAGAACCTCCGCCGGTAAGGAAACGCTTGGCGCGGGGCGCATTGTGTGCTATACTTACAAAATCAGCGGAAAGGAGGCGCTTTATGCGGAAAAGAAGCAAACGTGCGCAGCGCTCGCGCCTGATCATGCTGGCGCTGTTCGCCCTCGCGGCGGCGCTGCTCGTGTTCGGCGCCGTCAGACTGATTGCGCACCTTGGCAGCTACAGCCGCTCTGCCACAGTCGGAAAGGAGCCGGATACCCAGGATTCCTCCGGGACTCCGGACGATACGCAAACGCCGGAGGACCCGGACGCCGTGCCGCGCAACAGCTATCAGGAAACGGGCTTTTACAATAACAACGGCTTTCTGAGCTATCAGGACGAGACCTATACCAGCCTGATCGGCGTCGACGTTTCCTCCCACCAGCAGCAGATCGACTGGCAGGCCGTAGCCGGCTGCGGCGTGGAGTTTGCCTTCATCCGCATCGGCTATCGCGGCTACACAGAGGGCGCAATCCAGGAAGACGCCTTCTTCCGCCAGAACCTGAGCGATGCGCGCAGCGCGGGACTGAAGCTTGGCGTCTACTTTTTCTCGCAGGCCATCACGCTGGACGAGGCCGCGGAGGAGGCGCAGTTTGTCCTGGACACGCTGGACGGCGCGGCGCTGGACTACCCGGTGATGTTCGACTGGGAGGACATTGACGCCGAGTCCCGCAGCGACGGTATGGACCGCCTGCTTCTTACCGAGCTTGCGCTGACCTTCTGCGACCACATTGAGGCCGGAGGCTATCGCGCGGGCGTCTACTTCAACCAACGCTTCGGCTATGAGGAGCTGAACCTCAAAAGCCTGCAGCGCTACAGCTTCTGGCTGGCGGAATACAATCCGACGCCGACCTTTGCCTATGCCTTCGAGTTCTGGCAGTACAGCGCGGAGGGCACGGTCGCCGGCATTGACGCGCCCGTCGATCTCAACGTTTTCTTCCGGAAGAAAACGGCGCAGCCTTAAAGAAAAGCCCGGCCACGCTGCCAGAACGCAGCACGGCCGGAACATCTGCCCGAACCTTTTATTATGATGGACTATCAAATCATTCGAAGCAGCCGAAAAACCATTGGTCTCGAGGTCCACGCGGAGGGCCTTCTGGTCCGCGTGCCCATGTGCGCGACCGACGCGCAGATTCAGGCCGTACTCCTGCAGCACCAGCGCTGGATTCAGACGCATCAGGCCGCCGCTGCAGAAAAGCAGAAGACCCTTGCGCAGCTGCCGCCGCTCAGCGAGCAGGAGCTGCGGGCGCTTGCCGACCGCGCGCTGGCCGTTATCCCGGAACGGGCGGCGTACTATGCCGAAAAGCTCGGCGTAAGCTACGGCCGCATCACCATCCGGAATCAGCGCTCCCGCTGGGGCAGCTGCTCCGGCAAGGGGAACCTGAACTTCAACTGCCTGCTGATGCTTGCGCCGCCGGAGGTTCTTGACAGCGTGGTTGTCCACGAGCTGTGCCACCTCAGGCAGATGAACCACTCCGAGCGCTTCTACGCGGAGGTCCTGCGCGTCTTCCCGGACTATTGGCGCTGCCACCGCTGGCTGAAGGAAAACGGCGGCGCGCTGATGCAGCGCATGACCGGATAGGGAAGCGCTGCGCCCCGGCCCGGAATGCATCGAAGGCCGGAAATACAGCCGGCAGCGCGGAAGGGCCCGCTGCCCGGGCGCATTTAAGGTCTTCGGATATCCCTTAAATCAGCTGCTGCTCGTTGATCATCAGCTTGAACTGAAGCCCGAGCTTTTCCGCAGCCTTCCGGCACAGGATCATCCGGGCCATGAAAATCTCGAAATAATCCATCACGGAGCCCATGTGCGTATCGACGGTCAGCTTCAGCTTGATCAGCGTGTGAGCCTCGTTGATCTTGAGCTCCGCCTTTGTCACGGAATAGTTCACCCGGTCATGAATGTCAAAGCTTGCGATATCTGTATTGCGCACACGGCTGCGGCGCACATCCGATTTGTCCGCCAGGATCAGCGCCGCCGCCATCGGGTTGACCGGAACGCCGGTTCCCTCGTCGTGGTTGCCGATTGCCGTGGTAATCAGGGCAATTTCCTCCGGCACAAAGCCCATGTTGTCCAGAATCCGGAAGGCCATGACCGCGCCGCTCTGGCTGTGGTCCACCCGGTTTACAAGGTTTCCGATGTCATGCAGGAAGCCCGCAATTTTTGTCAGCTCCACCATCCGCTCCGGATAGCCGAGCGTGGAAAGAATATAGCCGGCCTTTTCCGCCACGGCGGTTACATGCGCGAAGCTGTGCTCCGTAAAGCCAAGCGCGCTCAGCGACGCGTCCGCCTGCCAGATGTAGGTACAGATGGCTTCATCCTGCCGGACCTGCTCATAGGTCATACAATCAACTCCTTTTGTTTATCATATCATATCCGCGCGCGCTGCCGCAACTTGCGCGCAGGTAAAATTTCTGTTATACTCAAGAAAACTTCTGGTGAGGCATAACTATGAAACATTTTCTGACCAGGCTTCTGACCCCCTGGCGGGCCGGGCCGCTGTTTACCGAAAACGAGGCCTTTTACGGCTTCCTTGCGCGGCGCAACCGCCTGCTCGGCGTTCTGCGTGCGATTCTGCTCGCTGCGGCTGCAGGGCTGCTCATCTGCAGCTACGCGCTCAGCGACCAGCCGCGAAACGTCTATATGACGGGCGCGCTCTGCGCGTTGCTGCTGACGCTCGGCGTAAGCCTGCTGATCATACAGAATGAAAAGGCGCTCCCGGAGGAGCGCCGCGCCAAATAAAAAAGCGGAGGCCGGAGCCTCCGCTTTTTTAGGCTGCACCGCACAATTCGGCAAGCAAATTCGGCGAGAGATTTTTCGTCAAGTCAAGGTTTGAAAAACGAAGGAATACTGTTATGTATTTTGAGTTTTTTAAACCGCGGAATTGGCGGAAAAGATTCACCGAAGCGCGCCGACGCAATTGCGTGGTGCTGCCTTTATTTCTTTTCCTTCAGCAGGTCCCGGATTTCCGTCAGCAGCAGCTCTTCCTTTGTGGGCTCGGGCTCTGCTTCCTCCTCCGGCTCCGCCGGCTTTTCCAGCTTCTTCTTGGCCGCGTTGAAGGTCTTGACCACCAGGAACACAACCAGCGCAACCAGAATGAAATCGATCACCGCCGTCAGGAAGGTGCCGACGCCGATGACAACCGCTTCCTTCGTAACCTCGCCTGCCGCGTCAACCACCGCAGGGGAGAGCGTGAGATTCAGCGCCGAAAGGTCAAAATCGCCGATCAGCCAGCCGATCAGCGGCATAAACACGTCGTTGACCAGGCTTGTTGTAATTTTTCCGAAGGCCGTGGCAATGATTACGCCGATGGCCATATCCAGGACGTTGCCGTGAGAGATAAATTCCTTGAACTCCGCAAAAAGCTTCTTCATCTTTCCTTCTCCTCCCGTTTACGCTTCCGGAATCAGGACCTTTTTGCCGCCCATGTAGGGTTGCAGGCATTCGGGAATGGTCACGCTGCCGTCGCGCTGCAGATGGTTTTCCAGGAAGGCAATGAGCATTCTGGGCGGCGCGACGCAGGTGTTGTTCAGCGTGTGCGCCAGGTACAGCTTCCCGTCCGCGCCCTTCACGCGGATGCCCAGGCGCCTGGCCTGCGCGTCGCCGAGGTTCGAGCACGAGCAGACCTCAAAATATTTTTTCTGCCGCGGGCTCCAGGCTTCAATGTCGCAGGACTTGACCTTGAGGTCTGCCAGGTCTCCGGAGCAGCATTCCAGCTGCCGCACCGGAATTTCCAGATTCCGGAACAGCTCGACGGAATACCGCCACAGCTGATCGTACCACTTCATCGAGTCCTCCGGCCGGCAGACGACAATCATTTCCTGCTTTTCAAACTGGTGAATCCGGTAGACGCCGCGCTCCTCCAGGCCGTGGCTTCCAACCTCCTTGCGGAAGCAGGGGGAGTAGGAGGTCAGCGTCAGCGGCAGCTCGCTTTCCGGCAGAATCTGGCCGATAAAGCGGCCGATCATCGTATGCTCGGACGTGCCGATGAGATACAGGTCCTCGCCCTCGACCTTATACATCATCGCCTCCATCTCCGGGAAGGACATTACGCCCCTGACCACGTCGCCATGCATCATAAACGGCGGAATCACATAGGTAAAATGCTTCTGGTCGATCATAAAGTCGCGCGCATAGGCCAGAACCGCCTCGTGCAGCCGCGCAATATCGCCCAGCAGATAATAAAAGCCCATGCCGGCCACGCGGCCTGCGGCGTCCTTGTCAATGCCGCGGAAGCTCTGCATGATATCCACGTGATGCGGAATTTCATAGTCCGGGACGACCGGCTCTCCGAAGCGTTCGACCTCCACATTGCACGAATCGTCCGGGCCAATGGGCACAGAGGGGTCGATGATGTTGGGAATCTGATACATGATCTCCCGGATTTTCTCCTCCAGCTCCGTCTGGCGGCAGTCCAGCGCGTCGCGCTGCGCGTCGTCCGCCTTCACCGCGGCGTTATTCTCGTCAATCTGCTTCTGAAGCTCTGCCCGTTCTGCCGGGTCCTCGGTTTTCTTCAGGCGGCCGAACAGAGGGCCGTTGGCCTTGGAAAGCTTATTGCGCGCGGCCTTGAGCGTCTCGACCTGCTGCTGCGCCGCCCGCTTTTCGCCGTCCAGGCGAATGACCTCGTCCACCAGCGGCAGCTTCGCATCCTGGAACTTCTTGCGGATGTTTTCCTTGACCAGTTCGGGATTTTCCCGGAGAAATTTGACGTCAATCATGCTGTTTCCTCATTTCCTTTGCATTCGCGCGAACGCTTACTCCTCTTCCTGACTCAGAAGCCGCTCGTATGCCGCGAGCGCCTCCTGAGAAAGGAGCGCCTGATTCTTTTCCACATTGCTCATCGCCTTGGAAAAGGTGATATTTCCTTCGTGCGTGGTGCACGACATGGCGATAATCAGATCCGTATAAACTCCGGCGGCCTTCGAGGCCGTTTTATAAAGCTCGTCCGTCTGCGCCTGAAGGGCTTCGTTTTCCTTTTTCAGGTCCTCAAGCTCCTTTTCCCGCGCGCTGAGCTTGCTTTCCAGCTCGTCCAGCCTGCTCTGCAGCTCCTTGCGCTCGTCCTGCAGGTCCCGGTTCTGCTGCTGCAACTCCTCTGCGTTGGAAAGCGCGCTTGTGCTTGCCGCGTTCAGCTGTGAAATGGTGGTCTGGGAATTGTGCATCTGCAAAACCAGCGACGCCGCCACCAGAATAAACGCAACTGCAAACAGCACCGCCATATACCGCAGCACCGCCGCCTTCCGCTTGTCGCTCAGGACCGGCTCGTCCGGCTGCTCCGGCGTCTTCTTTTCTTCCGCGCTCATGCCTTCTCGCTCCTTCCGCGTACGAGCTGCAGCGCCTCATAAAGCGCCTGCAGATCGTCTTCTCCGTAATATTCCAGCTCCACGCGGCCCTTGCGCTTGCCGGAAACGATCCGCACCCTGCGCCCGAGCCGCTGTGTCAGCTCCTTTTCGCATTCCGCCACATAGTCCACGCGCACCTCCGGCGTCTGCGGCTTCTTTTCCGCAGGCTTTGCCATGCGCTTTGCCAGCGTCTCCGTCTGCCGGACGGAAAGGCTCAGTGCAATCACCCTCTGCGCCAGCGCCAGCTGCTGGTTTGCGTCCTTGATCGCAAGAATCGCCCTTGCGTGTCCTGCGGAGAGCTTTCCCTCCGCCACGAGGGCCAGCACCGGCTCGGACAGGCTCAGAAGCCGCAGCGCGTTCGCAACCGCCGGGCGGGATTTTCCGACGCTCTGCGCCGCCTGCTCCTGGGTCATGCCATATTGGTTCATCAGCTTCTGATAGCCCCTGGCCTCTTCGATGGGGTCCAAGTCGCTGCGCTGCAGGTTTTCAATCAGCGCCAGCTCCATGGCCTTGCGGTCATCCGCCTCCAGAATCAGGACGGGAACCTCCTCCACGCCTGCCTGCCGACACGCGCGCCAGCGCCGTTCGCCGGCGATGATCTGGTAGAAGCCGGACGGCATTCTGCGCACCGTAATCGGCTGAATCAGCCCGTGCTGCCGGATGGAGTCCGCCAGCGCGTCCAGCTCCTCCGGGTCAAAGTTTTTTCTCGGCTGCAGGGGATTGGGCTCCAGCTTCTGAAGCGGCAGCAGCTGCGTGCCCGCGCCTTTTTCAAGCTCCGCCTCCTGCAGATCGCCGAACAGCGCGTCAAGCCCCTTTCCAAGGCCCTTCTGCTTACTCATTCTCGCGCCCCCTTATGCCTTTCCTTCTTTTTTCAGAATCTCCCGCGCCACGGCCTCATAGGCCTGTGCGCCGCGGCTGGATTTATCGTAGGCCGACACCGGCAGTCCGTGGCTCGGTGCCTCGCTCAGGCGCACGTTGCGCGGAATCGCAGCGGCGAAGGTTTTCCCCGGAAAGTGCTTCCGCACCTCCTCGGCGACCTGCGCGGAGAAATTGGTTCTTCCGTCATACATTGTCAGCAGGACGCCGAAAATGCTCAGACCCGGATTCAGCCGCTTTTTGACCGCCCGCAGCGTCATCATCAGATCCGACAGGCCCTCCAGCGCAAAGTATTCGCACTGCACCGGGATCAGGATGGCGTCTGAGGCGCACAGCGCGTTCAGCGTCAGCAGCTCCAGCGACGGCGGGCAGTCAATAAAAATATAATCATACCGCTCGCGCAGCGGCGAAAGCGCACGCAGCAGCGCATACTCACGGTCCTGCTCGCCCACCAGCTCCACAACCGCGCCGGAAAGCGCCGCGCCGGACGGCAGAACGTCTCCATAGGGCGTCTTCTGCACGGCCTTTTCCGCTTCCTCGCCGTTGATGATCAGATCATAGGTCGTCAGATGCGGCGTATTCTTGTTTACGCCCATGCCGGAGGTCGCGTTTGCCTGCGGGTCGAAGTCACATAAAAGGACGCGCGCACCGGCCGCATGCAGCGCGGCTGTCAGCGACACTGCTGAGGTGGTTTTTCCGACGCCGCCCTTCTGGTTTACAAATGCGATGCTTTTGCCCATGCCGTGCCCGTCCTTCTTTCTGTCAAGACTTTTCTCATTATATCTGCTTCCTGCCGGAATTGCAACTGCCTTTTCGCGCCGGGTTTCCCACTGTTTCACGTGAAACAACGGCGGAAAGCCGAGCTCTCCGCCGCTTGCGTCCTATTCATGCTCACCATTAATACTCCCGCAGCACCGCCCGGACCTTCCCGAGAATTGAGGCGTGCGTCGCGTCAATCGGCGCGTAGCTTGGATTCTCCGGCATGAGCCAGACGCCCGTTCCGTCGCGGCGGAAGCGCTTGACGGTGGCGGAATCTTCGATCAGCGCCACAACGATCTGTCCGTTTTCCGCCGTCTTCTGCGGGCGGACCACAACCTTATCCCCATCCAGAATGCCCGCTCCAATCATGGAGTCTCCTCGCACGCGGAGGGCAAAGCATCCGCTTTCTCCCTCCCAGGGGATGTAGCCTTCAATGTTCTCCGTCGCCAGAATCGGCACGCCGGCCGTTACAACGCCGATCACCGGGATTCTGTCCTCCCGGAAGGAGTCCGGCAGGGTAATGGCGCGCTTTTTCATATTGCTCTGCGGGAGAACGCCGCTGCTCCTGAGCGCATTCAGATGATACTGCACCGTAGCGGTCGACTGCAGGCCCACCGCATCGCAGATTTCGCGCACAGATGGGGCATAGCCGTTTTCATGGATGAACTGCGTCAGAAAGCGCAGGATTTCGTCTCGTTTGGTGGTTGTACGCGGCATGAGAATCGCTCCTTTTTCTAACTTCCTTCATCATAACACACGCAGGCGCAAAATGCAAACATTTGTTCCTGGTTCCATAAAATTCTTTTTCCGTCCTGGCAGATGGCGCTTCAGGGGATTCCTTCAAAATCAAACGGCGGGGTGTACTCGCTCTGTGCCGCGGACAGCTCCTGCGTATAGCCCCGCGAAATGCCGAGCAACTCCATGTAGGAAAGCACGCCGTCATATTCCTCCTCCGTAATCCGGCGGTCGAAGGGCGGCGTCCCGGCCGCGCGCCCCGAGGGGGTATACTGCGCCATGACGCTCAGGAGCACGTCGCTCTTCGGGAACGTCTCTGCAAACCACTCCAGAACGCCGAGCGAATTGTCCACGCACCCCGGCAGAACCAGATGCCGCACGAGAAGACCTTTTGTCATCTGCTCGTCCGAAATTACCGCGCCGCCGACCTGGCGGTACATTTCCCGGATGGCCGCATCGGCAATCTTCGGATAGTCCGGCGCTGCGGACAGACGGCCTGCAAGCCCGGCGTCGCTGTATTTCATGTCCGGCAGGTAGATATCCACAAGCCCCTCCAGACGTTTCAGCGTTTCCACGCGCTCATAGCCGCCGCAGTTGTACACAACGGGGACCGTGAGCTTCGGCGTGAGTGCCGGAAGAATGTCCGGCAGAAAATGCGTTGGCGTCACCAGATTGATATTCTGGCAGCCATCGTCAATCAGCTTTTCAAAGATTCCGCGCAGCGCGCGCGCCGAAACCGGGCGTCCGATTCCGTTTTGCGAGACGTCTTCATTCTGGCAGAAGGCGCAGCGCAGCGTGCAGCCCGAGAAAAACACCGTGCCGCTGCCAAAGCTTCCGGAAATCACTGGCTCCTCCCAATAATGGAGCGCAGCACGCGCAGCAAGAATATGCCCCGGCATCCGGCAGAAGCCCAGCTCGCCCGCAGCCCGGTTTGCGCCGCAGCAGCGCGGGCAGAGCGTACAGGCGCGATACTCCAGTTCCATAGGCGAATTCCACCTTTCCAGCGTTCAGTATAGCGCTGCGTGCGGCTTTACACAAGCTTTTTTCTATGTTAAAATACCAAGCATCACATCCAGGAGGTTTTCTACCGATGAAAAGAATCATTCTGGCAGCCGCTTCGCTGCTTCTTTGCCTTCAGCTGTCCGCCTGTAAAAGCGCATCCGTGCCTGCACCTGTTTCCGAAACGCAGCCCGCCGCAGGGGAGGCCGCGCCATCCCTCCCGGCGCAGGATGCGCAGCTCCCTGAAGAAAATCAGCCGCCTGTCCGCGAGGTGGAAACGCTGCCGGCGCAGCCGGACGCCGGGTCGGAGACCCCGGTCGCGGTTCAGGAGGAGCTGACGCTTCGCGCGGATATCGAGGAATCCGTCAGCTACGAAATCATTCTTCCAAAGCCCGAGCTGGACAACGAAGCTGCCACCGCATATTTTTCCGCTCTGATGGACGATTTGGCCGCCAGCCTTGTCTCCTACGTGGAGCAGACCGTCTTTCCCGCCGCACAGGAAAAGCAGACCATCGCAAGCTTCACCTGCAGCTATACGCTCACCCGCGACGGAACCACCCTCCACCTGCACCTGACACGTACGGAGTCCTACGCCAACGAAGAAGCGCCGATAGAGACCCAGAAGACGTTTGCCTTTGACAGCACAACCGGCACGTTCATTGAGTAAGCATCTGGTGATTGTTTCACGTGAAACAAGCGTCAGCTGACAAGGGAGGAGTCTTCATGAACACAGGGGAAGCCTACAGCATCGAAATCACAGGCCTGACCGCCGAGGGCGCAGGCGTTGGCCGGATTAAGGGCGAAGCCGTCTTTGTTCCCGGCGCAATTCCGGGGGAGCGATGCCTTGTCCGCATCACGCACCTGGGCCGCTCCAACGCGTTTGCCGTTCTGGAGGAAATCCAGCGTCCCTCCGCGCACCGGATTACGCCGGATTGTCCGTATGACGCCCGGTGCGGCGGATGCGCCTTCCGGCATATGGACTACGCGCTGGAAGCAGAGCTCAAGCGGCAGCGGGTTCTGGACTGTCTGCAGCGCATTGGAAGGCAGACGCCTCGTGCGCTCCCCATGCATCCGGCCCCGGTCACGGAGGGGTATCGGAATAAAATCGTCTTTCCCGTGCAGCCGGGCGGCAAGCATGCCGTCGCCGGCTTCTATCAGGCCGGCACACACCGCGTGACGTCCATCGCGCACTGCCGCCTTCAGCCGGATTGTGCAGACCGCGTCCGGAACGCGGTGCTTGCGTGGATGGAGCAGGAGAAAATCCCCGCCTATGACGAGAAAACCCGGTGCGGCCTCATCCGCCACATCTGCCTCCGCAGCGCGCAGGAAACCGGCGAGCTGCTGGTCTGCGTCACCGCCAATTGCAGGTCGCTTCCGCGGGCGGACGCGCTCGTCCGTATGCTGCGCGCCGCCGCGCCCGAAATCACCACGATTGTCTTCAGCCCCAACGAGAAGCCGGGCAACACCATCCTCGGCGCCGACTTTATCCCGCTCTATGGAAGCGGGTCCATTGAGGACGTTCTCTGCGGCCTGCGCTTCCGTCTGTCTGCGCCGGCCTTTTATCAGGTCAATCACGACCAGGCCGAGCGGCTTTACGCGAAGGCGCTGGAGTTTGCCGCGCTGTCCGGCCGGGAGCTCGTGCTGGATCTGTACTGCGGGACGGGAACCATCACGCTCTGCCTGGCGCAGCGGGCAAAAAAAGCCGTCGGCGTCGAGCTGGTCCCGCAGGCCATTGAGGACGCCCGCGCAAATGCCGCGAGAAACGGACTTTCCAATACGGAATTTTTCTGCATGGACGCCGGAGCCGCCGCAAATATGCTCGCCGCGCAGGCGCTGCGGCCGGACGTCATTGTCGTCGATCCGCCGCGAAAGGGCCTGAGTGCAGACGTCATTGACGCCATTGCACAGATGGCGCCGCCCCGCCTCGTATACGTCTCGTGCGACCCGGCCACGCTTGCGCGCGACGTACAGCTTCTGTCGCAGCGCGGTTACCGCCTCGAGGCCGCCGAGGCCTTTGACCTCTTCCCGCGCTGCGCACATGTGGAGACGGTTGTCTTGCTTTCCAAGGGTGAGGTCGACTCGAACAAGATTCGGGTTGAGTTCTCTTTGGAAGATATGGATATGTCCGAATTTCAGGATGGGGCGACATACACGCAGATAAAGGACCATGTACTGGAGCATAGCGGATTAAAGGTATCTAATCTCTATATCTCGCAGATTAAACGGAAATGTGGGATTGAGGTAGGCAAAAACTACAATCTGCCGAAATCCGAGGATTCCAGACAGCCACAGTGTCCGCCGGAAAAAGAGAAAGCAATCCGAGAAGCATTCAAATATTTTGGGATGATCTAACATCCCGCAGAACGGAGGTTTCTTATGGATAGATTGATTTCTTGTGAGTTCAACATGGACACCGCCTGTGTGGAGCTGAAATTTGCAAATGGTAGCATGATAGCGATTGATACTATTGCCGTTGAGAACGAAGTAGCGGATAATATGTATCAGCGGTCAGAATTGGACTATCTGATCTACAATGATCCGATTGGATATGCAGACTTGATATTGAACGGTGATCCCGAAATTTATCTAAAAACTGTAACTGAATATAAACCGCTTGATAGTTAATCAACACTTCGCCCGTGGGAGAAATTCTGCGGGCAATTTTTTTGTATCTTTTCTGTGGATGCTATTGATTTTGGCTGTCTAATGTGGTAGACTATATGTGAAGTCTAATGGCGTAGACAAGGAGGGCGTGAATATGGATTTTCCGAAGATTCACGAAAGTGAATATCGTTTTTGTTTGATTATGTGGGAGCATGAGCCGGTTACTGCTGTCGAGCTTGTAAAGCTGTGCCAGGATCAACTCGGATGGAAAAGGACTACGACTTATACCGTTATCAAGCGTCTTGGAGAGCGTGGTGTGCTGAAGAACGACAATGGCACTGTTACTTCTCTCGTTTCCAAAGATGAAGCCCAGGCGTGTGAGATCGATGAACTGGTTGAGAAGAAATTCGAGGGTTCTCTGCCTGCCTTTATCGCTGCTTTTACAAAGCATCAGGCTATGTCCGAAGATGAGCTTGATGAGGTACAGCGCATGATCGACCGCATCAGGAAAGGAGGTTCACAATGAACGAACTCTTTTTGAAAATTATCAACATGAGTATATCTGCAAGCTGGCTTATCCTGGCTGTGCTGATACTCAGGCTTGTTTTGAAGAAAGCTCCCAAGTGGGTCAATGTTCTGCTTTGGGGTATCGTGGCTGTCAGATTGATTTACCCGCTCTCTTTTGAGAGCGCATTAAGCCTTATCCCAAGTTCAGAAACCATTCCGTTGGATATTGAAATGGCGGCCAAACCCACAATAGACAGCGGTGTTCCGGCGATCAATAGTGTGGTCAATCCTGTTCTATCCTCATTTGCCCCACCACAGCATGTATTGACGAGTGCAAACCCGCTTCAGATTTGGATTCCGATTTTGAATATTATCTGGTTGATTGGTGTCGGCGCCCTTCTCTTGTATACCGCAGTTAGTTATTGGCGCCTATGTCGTAAAGTGGATACCGCTGTTCGCTACAAGGGCAACATTTTCCAGAGTGAGAATGTAAGTTCTCCGTTTGTCCTGGGCATTATCAAACCGAGAATCTATCTCCCGTTCAACATGAATGGTCAGGATCTGGAGCACGTTGTTGCCCACGAACAGGCGCACATTCGCCGCAAAGACCATTGGTGGAAGCCTCTTGGTTTTCTCCTGCTGACGATTCATTGGTTCAATCCTTTGATGTGGTTGGCTTATGTTCTGCTGTGTCGTGACATTGAGCTTGCCTGCGATGAAAAAGTCATCAAGGAACTTGGCAATGAGCAGAGAGCCGATTATATGCACGCACTTGTTGCCTGTAGTGTAAACCGCCGCATGATCGCCGCTTGTCCTCTTGCCTTTGGCGAGGTAGGTGTAAAGGAGCGCGTGAAGTCTGTGATGAATTATAAGAAGCCAGCGTTCTGGGTTATTATTATTGCAGTCATTATTTGCTTGGGCGTTGCGGTCTGCTTCCTGACGAATCCTAAACAAGACCGCTATACATTGCGAATTGTTGTTCCCGCAGGAAGTCAAGAGGAATTTGTATATACGGATGAGGAAGTCAGCACAGTCAGAAATTCAATCAAAATATGGTCTGGTGATGGATTGGGTGATACAGAAGTTCTTTTGTTCCCCGTTAATAAGACAGCAGAAACCGGATACACAGCCACTTATCTTACGCATGGTATGCCTGTGGAATTTGATGCAGAAAAAGATACGTGGTTTAAGATTGGTGTGAATATGCAGAACCCCACCAATGAGGACATTATTGTTTATGTTGAAGTAGAAAATGTAGAAGTGCGTATTGTGGATGAGATCAATTCCGTAATAGAGTGGTTTGATTACCTTGAAACCCCTGATGAAATGAAATGGGACGGTAGTCTTGAAATCAGCCTCACCGAGTTTCCAGATGTGACCTTCCGTTGGACTTACGGAGAGATGCTGGCTGTTAAGGGTAGTAAAAGCACTTCACTTTATACGGGGATGCCAATCTGGAACGCCTATTTCTGCGACCTCACTGGCGACGGTTTGCCTGAGTTGTGTTCTTCAATCAGTTGGGGCTCAGGCATGATTGACAACCGTGTCATTATCTATGACTATGCAAACGGAGTAAGCTATGAGCTGTCTGACAGAGGGTATTTTGATTTCACTCTCAGACAGGATCATCAAGATGGCCGCTTGTATGTAGATAAAACAAAATATCATACTGATGAACTGGTAGAAACCGGCCGACTGGTTTTCAAGAATCATTGCATTCAGATTGAAGGTTTTTCCAACGAAGCGCATCAGGTGTTCCAAGCTGAAATTCTGGAAATTCATGATGGCAATTATCTTGTGAAGCCTGTTGAAGGTAGCTGGGAATTGAGTAGTGCAGACCGAATTGAAGTACCGATCAGAAATGTGCATCCATCACCAGAACCTGAAATCGGAGATGTGATCGAAATTGAATACGCTGGTGAAATCCTTGAAACCTATCCTGCACAAATTGCAGATGTTTATGGTATCAAGGTTATTGAGAAAAACAAAGGCTTTACCCATCTGGCAAACGATGATTAGAAAATCACAAATATCGAATAATTAGTTTCAAGCAGATAAACCGCTGCAATTCTCATTCCAAAGGGGGGATGAATGTTGTAGCGGTTTTTTCTTTTTATGGTTCAAATGCCAGCATTGTTTTCGTTGGCAGTTTCTCGTTTTCACAGTTCAGAAGATACGCTATCACCTTGTTCGCAAAGCGATTTGTTTTCATGGTATCCCAATCAGCAAGTCGGATGATCTCTGCTGTACCGTTCTCGAAATCCAATGATATTTCGCCCCATTCTCCGTCGCAGTCTACCTGATATTCGTAGATTGCGGCGGAGATTTTCTTTTTGTGACGAGTCTTGGATTTCTGTTTCAGTTGGACGGCATGGATAGCACCCTCGGCAACCAGAAGTTCTGTCAGCTTGTCCACCGCTTTTCGGTAAGCCCGTTCTGCACCGCTGGCTGTGCTGCCCTCAAACATAACTGCCAGTTCTTCAAAGGTGGGGCGGTGCTTCCACGAGCCGACTCGCCCACAGGTCATACAGATCGCCAGCCGCTTTTCAAGCAAGGTTTGCTCCCGGTAATTCAGTTTCTCAAATGCCCGCTGCACCTTTTCAGCCTGTATGCCGTTCCAGAGGATGTCGGTATAGTTCCATGTATCATCAAGGGCAACATCTTCACCTGTTTCTTCGCCGTCCTCGTCTGTCACGTAGAATGGCTGCTGATTGCGGATTCCACGGACAACTTTCAGATATTCTTCCGCAAGGGCAAGCTCGCAGTTGTATTTCTTGGAAAATTCGTTGACCGCATCCTTGGTATTGTGGTACAGCCAAGCCATTGACCGCACCATTTTGTAATTGGTCAGAGAGGACACCGACCATTTTTCTTCGCCCATGCGAAAACGGAGCATAGCATCCCGGATGAACGGGAAAATGTATGTAGCATACTCTGCACCCTTGGCAAGGTCATTGTGTTCAACTTCCCTGTGCCTGTTGATGGCGAGGAAGTGAAAGAACTTCCCTTGGAAACTGAAACAACCGTCGAAACAGTGATATGGATGTCCCAAAAAGAGAAATAAAATTCGGAAAGGGGCCTGTGCGTCCAGATCCTCAGCGGCGCGAAAAGACTTTTTCGACACGCTGAGGGGCTGCAGCGAGATGAAATTCACTGCAGCCCCTCAGGCTATGCTTCTATGACGGAGCGGCGTCTTCGCTCCGGCTCAGGCCCGGCTGATCAGCTCCGCCGCCGGAAGAATCGCGGAAAGATCCAGTTCCTCCATTTCACCCCGGTCAAAATGCGCCGCGACGGCAGGGTCCATCGGCAGCCGCGCCAGAACGGGAAGGGAATAGGACAGCGCAAGCTCATCCAGCTTGCTCTTGCCGAAAATTTCAACCGTCTTTCCGCAGTCCGGGCAGCGGAAGTAGCTGTAGTTCTCCACAAAGCCATAGACCGGCACGTTCATCATCCGCGCCATGTTCACGGCCTTCGTCACGATCATGGATACCAGGCTCTGCGGGCTGGTCACCAGAATCACGCCGTCCACGGGGAGGGACTGGAACACCGTCAGCGGGACGTCGCCCGTTCCGGGCGGGAGGTCCACAAACAGATAGTCGACGTCACCCCAGCACACGTCAGTCCAGAACTGCTTGACTGCGCCTGCAATCACCGGGCCGCGCCAGACGACGGGGTCGGTTTCGTTCGGAAGCAGCAGATTGATGGACATGACCTTGACGCCGGTCTTACTCACCGCCGGAAGAATCCCGTCGTCCGAGCCAAGCGCCGGCTCGTGCAGGCCGAAGGCCTTCGGAACCGAGGGCCCCGTAATATCCGCGTCCAGAATGCCGGCGCGGAAGCCCAGCTTCTGCATGGCGCAGGCCAGCATGGACGTGACCGTCGATTTGCCGACGCCGCCCTTGCCGGAAACCACGGCAATGACCTTTTTTACATTGGATTTTGGATTTGGCTGTGCCAGGAGGCTTTCCTCCTTGCGGCTCGCACAGCTTTCGCCGCAGGACGAGCAGTTGCCGCCGCAGCTTTCACTCATAGCTGATTCGCTCCTTTGCCCTCCGGAGATCCCGGAGGCATTTTTATTCGTTTTGTTATTGTACCGGACTTTCCCCGGAAAGTCAAATCCGCCGTGCCTGCCAGAAGGCCTTGACAAAGGAGAAAACCTCACGCAGCTCGTAATTGACCTTCAGAATCCAGGTTCCGGTCCGGCTTCCCAGGCCATAGGGCGTCATGCCGAGACTTCCGGCAATATATTTTGCCCGGCAGAGATGATACTCACTCGTGATGATCAGCACCCGGCTGACGTCCACGCCGTGCGCGCGGGCAAGCTCCGCGGAATAAATCAGATTTTCCCGCGTTATGGACGCCTGCTCCTCGCGCAGAATTCTCTCCGGCGCAACGCCCTTTTCCAGAAGATAGCGCTCCATGACGGAGGCCTCGGTGCACCGTTCGTCCACGCCCTGTCCGCCGGAGACGATCACCCGGGCGTCCGGCTGCTGCTGCAGATAGCGCGCCGCCAGATCCAGGCGCTCGCGCAGCGTGCGCGAGGGCCGCTCGCCCTGAATCTGCGCGCCCAGCACCACCACAAATTCCGGCGCACCGCCAGAGAGGTCGCTGTCCCGGCCCTGCGCGTCAATATAGGCCACGCAAACCGTCAGCACAGTCAGGCCGAGCGCCGTCAGAAGCAGAAGCGCCGCGCGCAGCCCCTTTTCATGCCGCTTGCCGCGCAGCAGCTGCAAAAGCGCGCATACCGCGCCAAGCCCCATCAGGCACAGCCCGGTCACGCCCAGATGAAGCGGCAGCAGACACACAAGAACCCCTGCTGCGGCCAGAAGCAGGGCGGCAAGCAGCAGCGGCGGAAGCTTTTTCATGCGCCGCCCTCCAGCTGCAGGGACAGCGTTTCCCACTGCTCCATCAGCTCCGACAGCTGGCCCTCCACCTGCTCCTTCTGCGCAAGCAGGGCCGTAAGCGCCTGATAATCCGCGCCCGAGGCCTGAATTTCAGCCTCCAGGTCCGCGAGCGCCGCCTCCTGCTTTTCAATCTCCCGCTCTATGGCGCGCACCTTCTTTTCGGCGGCCTTGCCGCCGGAATTTCTGGGGCGCTCCTTCGGCTCCTTCTTCTCTCGGTCAGGCTGCGGGGCCTGGATGGCCTCCTTTTCCAGAATTGCGCGGTATTTGTCATAGCCGCAGGGATAGTCCCGGATCTGCCCGTTTTCCAGCACCCAGATGCGTGTGGCAAATTTGCTGACAAAATACCGGTCATGCGAGACGAAAATCAGCGCGCCCTCGTACGCCTCCAGCGCGTCCTCGATCCATTCGCGCGAGGCAATGTCCAGATGGTTGGTCGGCTCGTCCAGAATCAGAAGATTGATCTTTTCATCCATCAGCATGCAAAGCCGCAGCCGCGACTGCTCGCCGCCGGAGAGCATGGACACGGTTTTGAACACATCCTCGCCCTCAAACATGTACGCGCCCAGCCGGTCGCGCGCAGTCTGCACGCTGCAGTTCTTCTCGTAGAGCATCGTGTCCAGAAGCGTACGCTCCGGATGCGCAAAATGGATGATCTGCGGAAGATAGGCCCACTTGACGGTAGGGCCGAATTTGATTTTGCCCGCGCCCGGCTCTTCGCCGAGCAGCACCTTGAGAAACGTGGACTTGCCCGTCCCGTTGTCGCCCAGAAGCGCAATCCGCTCCGAGCCAACGACCGAAAGCTCCACATCGTGAAAGAGCGTCCGCTCCCCGAAGCTTTTTCCAAGCCCCTTGACGCTCAGAATCTCATCGCCCAGAAATTCCCGCTCTGCAAAGCGGGCCCGCATGGTTTTGTCCTTTGTGGGCCGCTCGGTTTTTTCGATGCGCTCCATCCGGTGCTGAATCGACATGGCCCGGCGGTAAAGCGTACGGTTGTTGATGCCCCAGCCCTTCATGCGCTCGAGCGTGAAGCCGAGCTGCGAGAGCTTGGCCTGCTCCTTTTCATACTGCTTGAGCTGCAGGTCGAAGCGGGCCTGCTTTTCCTGCACGTAAAACGAATAGTTGCCGGAATAGAACTCGGCCTTGCCCGCGTGCAGCTCCACAATGCGCGTGACCACCCGGTCCAGAAAATACCGGTCGTGGGAAATGGTCAGAACCGTGCCCTTGAAGCGGCCGATATAGCTCTCCAGCCACTCCACCGCATGCATGTCCAGGTGGTTGGTCGGCTCGTCGAGAAGCAGGATATCCGTCTTCTCCAGAAGAAGCCTCGCCAGGTTCACCCGCGTTTTTTCTCCGCCCGAAAGCTCGTCGAAGGCCTGCGCGCGCTGCTGCGCGGGGATGCCGAGGCCCCCGCAGACCTTATCGGTCTGCATGACCGTCTCGTAGCCGCCGCCGAGCTGATAGCGCGTGGCAAGCGCGTCGTATTCCTGCAGGACCGCCTTCGGCGTGTGCTCCGTCATGCGCACCTCCAGCTCTTCCATGCGCGCGTGAATCCGGTCAAGCTCCAAAAAGGCGGTGTGCAGCACGTCCTCCACCGTATATCCGGCCGGATAATGCGGAATCTGGGAGATCAGGCCCAGCTTTTTCCCCTGCGCGATGTGGATTTCTCCCGCGCTCGGCTCCAGCTCGCCTGTGAGAATCCGGAAAAGTGTGGTTTTGCCCGCGCCGTTTTTCCCGAGCAGGCCCACACGCTCGCCGGCCTGAACGTCGAAGCTGACGCCGTCGAGTATATTTTCATCTGCGTCAAAGCTTTTGACGAGATCCTTTACCGAAATATCAATCATAGCTCTTCCTCTTGCCGCGCCAGCGCGAGAAATTCCTCCCGGCTGTAGCGCATATTCAGAATCTGCAGAAGCGCGTTCGCGCTCAGATGCGCCGGAAGCGAGAGCCTTCTGAGAAGCTCCGCGCGCTTCTGCGCGCTCTGCGGCCTTCCGGACAGGCCGAGCGCATAAAGATCGGGCTTGGAGATTTGCCCGCCCGCGTTCCGCGCCGTGCCGTCCAGCTCCGCGCCCGCGTCCGCAAGCGCCTTGTACAGAATTTCCGGGCGCATACCCTCCACGCCGAGCTTTCCTTCCTTTCCCGGCGTGCGCTTGCGGCGCTCCTTGCCGGGAATGTCCGGAATGTAGGCGTGCAGAACTCCCTGCTTCGGGAGCGCGCCCTTGAGATAATTGCGGATGACAAAGCCCGCGCCGTCCGAATCGGTCAGGACCACCAGGCCCTTGCGGGCGGCCGCGTCCTTCAAAAGCGCAAGCGCTTTTTCATCGTTCAGAATACCGAAGCCGCGCGTTTCAAAAATTTCCGTGTCCACCAGCTGCCGCAAGGCGTTGGCGTCGTAGCGGCCCTCGACCACAATGGCCTGCTTCATATGGCGTTTATCCATTTCGCGCCTCCTGCGCCAGCTGCACAATCAGCAGCTCCAGCGCGGCCTTCGGCTCCTGCGCGCCGGTTTTTACATCATAATCCGTCTGCAGGCAGAGCTCCGCCGCCCGGCGGCAGAAGCCGTCCGATACGCGGCGGGCCGCCGATATCGCAAGCCCCGCCGGATAGCTCCGCAGGCCCGTCAGCTCCATAAAATCCTGCTGCGAGCCTCCCGAGGCCAGAATCAGCCTGGCGTAGAGCATGCGCCTGAGCTGCGCGCCGATTGCGCCGAGTATGGCCAGGGGCTCTGTCTGCATGGCATAGAGCTCGCGGAGCTTCCGCAGGGCCAGCTCATACCGCCCGGAGGCGATGGCGTCAGAAATGTCGAAAGTCTGCGCGTTCAGGGCCGGAATCACCACCGCATCCAGGTCTCCCCGCGTAATCTGCGCGCCCTGGCTGTAGGCCGCAATCTTGAATATTTCGCCCGCGAGGGTGGTCATCAGCCCGTCTGTCAGGAAAATCAGGTAGCGGCAAAGCTCGTCGGAGATGTTTTTCCCCTGGGCCTGAAAGTGGCGGATAATCCAGGAAACCAGGTCGCGCTCGCTCTGGCGGGCAAACTCCACCAGCTGCGCATGCGCGCGCAGACACTCGGCAAGCTTTTTCATCGTGCCGTTGAGCCGGAATTCCACCGTGTCATAGGTAAAGCAGACGCAGCAGTAATCCGGCAGCCCGGATAAAATCTGCGTATACTGCGCGCGCTGGGCCTCCGGCTGCTTGAAAAGGTCCACATCGTCCACAAGGATGAGCGTCCGCTCCGCCATCATGGGGACGGCGTCGACCGCCTCGCTCAGAAGCTGCGGCGTCAGCTCGGAGGCCGTGAACTCATGCAGGTTGAACTCCGCGGCGGGCCCGCTCAGCAGCTTCTTTTTCAGCTGCGCCGTATAATATTCCCGCAGAAAGCTTTCCTCGCCGTAAAAGAAATAGAGCCTGTCCGCCTCGCCCGTGCGCAGCGCGGCCTTCAGCCGCCGCAGCGCAAGGCCGGCGTCCGCCTCCTTCTGTCTTGCCAAATATCTCACCTCCGCAGGACGATGGTTCCGCACGCATCGGTGCGGTAGATCTCAATGCCGGCCTGCGCCAGCCGCGCGAGCGTTTCCGGCGCGGGATGGCCATAGGCGTTCTCCGCGCCGACGCTGATAAGCGCAAGCTCCGGCCCGAGCCGGTCGAGCAGCACCTGGGAGGTCGACTCCCGCGCGCCGTGATGCCCGGCGACGAGCACCTCCACATCGCTGAGCGCTCTTTGCGCAAGAAGCCGGTACTCGCCCAGCGCCGGCAGATCGCCGGTTATTAGGATATCATATTTTTCCTTCGATGCCAAGACGCAAAGTCCCGCGTTGCTGTCCGCGCCCTTGCATTCGGCGGCGTAAAGCCGCACAGAAAGCCCTTTCAGGGAAAATTCGTCCATGTCCGGGACAAATACGATTTCGCAGCCGCGGTCTTCCGCAGCGCGAAGGACCGCAGCCCTCCAGGCGGAGGTCTCGTCCCCGTTCTGCGGAAGGTAGAGCGTTTTTACCCGGACCCGCGAAAGAAGCTGCGCCGCGCCGTTGCAGTGGTCGCGGTCAAAATGCGTCAGGATGAGCGCGTCAAGCGAAAAGCAGCCGCGCGTTCTTAAATACAGCGCGGCCTCTTCGCCGCTGGCCTCGGAGTCTCCGCCGCAGTCAACCGCCGCAGTCTTCCCGTTTCCGGACAGCAGGATGCACTGCCCCTGCCCCACGTCCAGCATCACGCACTGCATGGAAGGGGCCCGGAAGCTCCAGGCCGACAGCAGCGCGCACAGGCAAAGCCCCACCGCGCCTGCGCCCGCCGCCCACGAAAGCCGCTTCCGGTCCGGCTTCCGGCACACCAGAAGCAGCATCGCATACACGAGCGCCGCAAATACCAGAAAATAAGGCTCCTCCAGAGAAACGGAGGCATACGGAAGCGCGGAAAGCTTTTCCGCCATGAAAAGAATATACCGCGCCAGCCAGGAAAGCGCCCAGCCCGCAGCCGCAGCTGCCGCCGGCAGCGCCAGCGCCAGGAGCGCAGTAAGAAGCCCCAGCGAAAAAAGAAGCGATACGGCCCACAGGCACAAAACGTTGCTGACCGGCGCAATGAGGCTCAGCACGCCGAACTGCACCGCAAGCACCGGCAGGCTGAACACCTGCGCGCAGACGCTGCAGCTCAGCGCCGTCAGTCCGGCGCGAAGAAGCACAGCAACAAACGTGCGTCTGCGCAGCGTTTTTTCCAGATGCAGCTGCGCGCCGAGCCCGCGGTACACCCTGGAGCAGAACAGGAGAATCCCGGCCGTGGAGCAGAACGAAAGCTGCAGCCCGACGTCCAGCAGGCACCAGGGATTCTGCAGCACAAGCACAAGCAGCGCCGCGGCAAGCGACGTCGGCGGATCGTTTTCCCGGCCAAGCAGCGGCGCAAGCAGCAAAAGCGCCTGCATCACCGCAGCCCGCACGGCAGAGGCGCTTGCGCCCGTAACAAGCGTAAAAAGCGCCAGCGCCGGGAGGCCCAGCAGCGCGGCCAGCCGGCGGTCCCGGACCAGCTGCAGAAGCATCCCCAGGAGGATGGACACATGCATGCCGGAAACGGCGACGGTATGATATATTCCGGCGTTTGAAAGCTGCGTTCTCTGCGCGAAGGACAGCCCCGACCGCTCGCCAAGCAGCAGCGCCCGGACAAAGCCCGCGCTGTCCGCGGCAAACGCAGCGTCAATCGCGTGCAGCAGCCGCGCGCAAAGCCTGGCCGGCAGCACACGCAGCGGCGGCCTTTCCGGCGACGTCACCGTAAGCGCGCCGCGGGCGCTCGCGCGCAGCAGAACGCCGCGTGAAAGATCAAAGCTCCGTCCGCTTTCCTGGAACCTGGAAAACGCAGATCGAAGGCTTGCCTCGCAGGAAACCTCATCTCCGGGGCTGAGCTCTGCATCGTCGTAATAGAGTAAGCCCTCAAAGCTCCGTCCGTCAAGCCCGATGGACGCGCGGACCCGCAGGCCCCGGTCCGTCTGCTCCGGGTTTCCGGTGATACGCGCGTGAATTTCAGCCGGCGCGTCACCAAGCGCCTGCAGCGGACGCAGAAAAAGCGCGGCATAGCCCTCGCACCAGCAAAGTCCCGCTGCCGCAGCCAGCGCAAGGATGGCCGCGCCCCGGCGCAGCCGTCCGCTTCCAAGCAGCCACACGGCTGCAAGCGGCAAAAGCCCCAGCGCAGGCAGCCACACCGGCTGCTGCGGCAGGAGCACGCGCACAAGGCAGCAAAGCGTCAGGCCCAGCGTGAACAAGCAAAGCTTGCGCATGCGCTCTTTCCTCTCTTTCCTTTAAAAAATGCCCGCGGCGGGTGGCCGCGGGCATAAAGACGATGAAAGCTCAGCCTTCCTCAGCAGGCGTCTCCTCAGCAGGCGCTTCCTCAGCCGGAGCCTCTTCCGTGGGCGCGGCAGCCGGAGCGGCCGCTTCTGCGGGCGCAGCTTCTTCAGCGGGCTCGTCTACAAAGATGTCCGCCTCGTCGCAGGGCGTTTCGCCGGCGCGCATGGCGTCGATCCGGTCCTTGAGCTCGGCAATCAGCGCCTTGGACTCGTCGATCTTCTGGCACCAGGGCAGGTATTCCGCGGCGTCCATCTCCTCGCCGACGGCATAGTCGCGGTAATAGAGCTTGCCAAGCTCGACCTCGGCCTTCTTGATCTTATCCTCCTCGGCATAGATGGAAATGTTTGCCTTCGCAATCGCTGCAAGCTCCTTTGCCTTCTGTGCGGCGGTCTGCGCGGCTTCCTTCGCCAGCGCCTTTGCAGCTTCAAAGTTCTCGGTAAACGACATAATCTATAAGCTCCTTTCGGTTATTTACATTATTTGCATTATAGCACAGTTCCGTTCAAATGCAATGAGAGAGTCCAAAAATTTGCACAAAGTTCACGATTTGTCCGGTTTTTCCGCTTCTGACTCTGTCTGCGCGGCCTTTTTCTGATTGACGTAAAGTCCGTCGGGCGTCGGCTTCTTCACCAGAAGTATATACGCAAGCGCGCCGGAGGCCGCCAGGAAGCTCACGCCCGCGACCAGCTGGCTGACGCGGATGCCCGTGGAGAAGAGGTACAGGCTGTCTGTCCGCAGGCCCTCGATCCAGACCCGCCCCAGGCCGTACCAGGCAAGATAGCTCAGGAATATCTGCCCGTCAAAGCGGCGCCTTTTGCTCAGCAGGTGCAGCCCGATAAAGCCGACCAGATTCCACACGGATTCATACAGAAATGTCGGGTGGTAAAAATTCTCGACGCCGGACGCGTCCGTCAGGCCCATCTTGAAAAAGCTCTGCGTCTCGCAGCCATAGGCCTCGCGGTTCATGAAGTTGCCCCAGCGGCCGCAGAACTGCCCGATGATAACCGCCATCGCCGCCAGGTCCAGAAGGACGCTGGGCCTGATTTTCCGGCATTTTGCGAAAACCAGCACCGTAATGGCCCCGCCGATCACGCCGCCGTAGATGGCCAGCCCTCCCTCCCAGATGTAGAGAATGGAGATGGGGTTGTCCGCATAGAGCTCCCAGTAGAAAATGCAGTAGTAAAGCCGCGCGCAGATCACGCCGATGGGCACTGTCCAGAGCACCTCGTCCAGCGCGTCGTCGCTGGTGATTCCGAAATCGCGCGCGCGGTACATCATATACAGTACCGCCATCAGAAAGCCTGCGGCAATGATGATGCCGTACCAGTAAATCTGCTTGCCAAAGACCGTAAAGGCCACCGGGTCCGGATCGATCCGGATGCCCAGGTTCGGAAATGTAATCGGGGAAAGCAAGAACATGATTGTGATTCTCCTTTAGATCTCCAGATAGCCCTTGAGCACCCGGAGAGTATTGAGTACGCCGTCCAGATGGCTGCGCTCATAGCCGTGGCTGGCGTAGACGCCCGCGCCAATGAGCCCATGGCGGATATCCGCGCCCGCAGAAAGCGTCGCCTCCACATCGGAGCCATAGTGGGGATAGACGTCCACGGCATAGTCCGCCTGCTCGCGCTTTGCGCTTTCGATGAGCCGGCCGACCAGCTCGTAGCTGTAGGGGCCGCCGGAATCCTTCGCGCAGATGGAAACCTGCCGCTCGGTGCAGCGAAGGCCCTCGCCGACGCAGCCCATGTCCACGCTGACAGCTTCTGTCACGCCGTCCGGCACGGAGCCTGCGCCGCCGTGCCCGACCTCCTCATAGGCCGTGATGTGGGCATAGACGCGGCGCGCCGGCGTTTTTCCCTCCTCCCGGAGGTATTTTGCCAGTCCGAGCAGGACGCCCACGGAAAGCTTGTCGTCCAGGAAGCGGCTTTTGATATAGCCCGAGGATGTGATTCTGGTCCGCGGGTCAAAGCAGACAACGTCGCCGGTCTCAATCCCGAGCGCGCGGGCGTCCGCCTCTGTGTGCACATCCTCGTCCAGAACGACCTCCATGGTATCGTAGCTGCGCTTGGTCTCGCCGTACTGGCCGTTGACATGGACCGAGGCATTGATCAGCTGGAAGGTGCCCTCAAAGCAGCCGCCGCCTCTTGTATAGACGCGGACGTTCTCCGTCTCGCCGTTTTCCGGGCGCATGCCGCCAAGCGCCGTCAGCCGGAGCCGGCCATTGGCCTTGACCTCGGCGACCATACCGCCAAGCGTATCCATATGAGCCTGAAGAAGCAGCGCGTTTTCGCTCTGCGCGCCGCCGAGCGTCACAAGCACGCCGCCCTTTTCGGTCCTTTTTGTGCTGCAGCCCAGCGCCTCAAAGGCCCCCTGCACCCAGTCCGCCGCCCGGGCGGTAAAGCCGGTCGGGCTGTCGATGGCAAGAAGCTCCGCGGCCTTTTCCGCCGCAAACTGTGCATAAGCGCGATCCATCGCAGATACCTCCTCAAAAATGCACTTCCGCGTCTTCAAAGCGGAAAGCCTTTGCATAGTAAACGCGCATTGCGCGCACCAGATCCTCCAGATCCTGTACGCCGGCCGTCTCACAGCACGAATGCATGGCCAGCTGCGCAAGGCCGATATCCACGCTGGCCGCGCAGACCTTTGTCGTGGCGATGGAGCCGAGCGTCGAACCGCCGGGCAGGTCCGAACGGTTGGCATAGACCTGAACCGGCACGCCGGCCTCGCGGCAGACCGCCCGGAACAGGCCGCAGGAAACCGCATCCGTGGTGTAGCGCTGGTTGGCGTTGAATTTGACGACGACGCCGCCGTTCAGCCGCGGCACGTTCAGGCCGTCGGAATATTCCGGGTGGTTCGGATGCTGGGCGTGCGCATTGTCAGCGGAGACCAGGAAGCTATTGGAGATCATCCGCAGGAAATCCTCCTCCCCCAGGCCAAGGCCCAGCGCGATGCGCCGCAGCGTATCGCGCAGCAGGTTCGAGGCCGCGCCCTGCTTGGTGGTGCTGCCGACCTCCTCGTTGTCAAATACGCACAGAGCCGGAACGGCCTCGCTGTCCGCCGCGCCGAGGAAGCCCTCCGTCAGCGCGTAGACGCATTCCAGATCATCCAGCCGCGGCGCAAGCAGAAGCTCGTTCCTTGCGCCCAGCACCGTCCCGCCATTGCGGACATAGAGGAACAGATCATGCCCCGCAATCGCTTCTTTTTCCACGCCCGCAGCCTCCGCCACAAGCGAAAGGAAGCTGCCCGCGCTCTGTGCGCAGCCGAAAAGCGGCAGCGTATCGACGTTCGGCATGATTTTAAAGCCGTCGTTCGCCGCCCGGTTCATATGGATGGCGACGGAGGGAATGACCAGAAGGTCCCGGTCCAGGTCCACAAGCTTTGTGCGCAGGCGTCCGTTTTCGAGCACGCAGACCCGCCCCGCGACGGAAAGCGGCCGGTCGAACCAGGTGCTCATCAGCATGCCGCCGTATTTTTCCGTCGACAGCTGTATGCACCCTGCCGAGGACTTTTCTGCGTTTTCCTTGATTTTGAATGTGGGCGAGTCGCTGTGCGCCGCCGCCAGCGTAAAGCCGCTGGGCCGCGCCTGCGGCAGCCGGAAAGCCAGTAGCGACGAGCCGTTCTTTGTCACATAATAGCTTCCGCCCGGCTTCAGCGCCCACCGCTCTCCCGGCTTCAGCGCCTGATAGCCCTCCGCCTGAAGTCTTGTCTCCAGGTTCCGGACGACATGAAAGCAGCTCGGGCTCTGACCGATCAGCTGCAGAAGATGCTCCGCGTGTGTCATCATAATGATCCGTCCCTTTCCTACTTGACGCTATCTGGGATATAGGATAACACGCACGGCAGCCGGATGCAAGCGCGAAGAAATCGAGAATTTCGCTTTCCTTCCGGCCCCAGATATGCTATGATGGGGCTGAAGCGCGCCAATCTTTATTTTTATTACGCGATAAGGAGCGATTTTTATGAAAAAATCTGTTTTGAGACAATATGCGAAGCTGATTGCCGCCGTCGGCGTCAACGTCCAGAAGGGCCAGGAGGTCTTCATCCGCGCCGAGCTGGACCAGCCGGAATTCGTGCAGATGGTTGTGGAGGAATGCTACAAGCGCAAAGCAAAGAAGGTCGTGGTCGACTGGAGCTATCAGCCGCTGCAGAAGCTCTCCGTCCGCTATCAGAGCCTTGCCACGCTCGGCTCGCTCAACGATTACGAGCAGGCGCGCTGGCAGCACTATGTGGACAAGCTTCCCTGCCGCATTTATCTTCTCTCCGACGACCCCGACGGTCTGAAGGGCATCAACCAGGACAAGCTCATGAAATCGCAGCAGAAGCTTTTCCCGATCATCAAGCCCTTCCGTGATCAGATGGAAAACAAATATCAGTGGTGCATCGCCGCCGTACCCGGCCCGGCCTGGGCCAAGAAGCTGTTCCCGGAGCTGCGCGTCGGGCAGGCGATGGAAAAGCTCTGGGAGGCCATTCTCCATACCTCCCGCGTCACGGACGATCCCATCGCCGCCTGGCAGGCGCACAACGAGGACCTGCATGCCCGCTGCGCATATCTCAACAGCCTCGGCGTCGCGGAGCTCCGCTACAAATCCGCCAACGGCACCGACTTTACCGTCGGCATGATTCCCGAGGGCGAGTTCAAGGGCGGCGGCGACACGAGCCTGCAGGGCGTCTTCTTCAATCCCAACATTCCCACCGAGGAATGCTTCATCTCCCCGATGCGTGGCAAGGCGGAGGGCGTGGTGCACGCCACGAAGCCGCTTTCGTATCAGGGCCAGCTGATCGAGGACTTCTGGATTCGCTTCCATGAGGGCAAGGCCGTGGAATGGCACGCGGAGAAGAACGACGCGCTCCTTGGCCAGCTCATCGGCATGGACGAGGGCAGCGCCTATCTTGGCGAGTGCGCGCTGGTTCCCTTCAATTCCCCGGTCAACGAGACGGGCATTCTGTTCTACAATACGCTGTTCGATGAGAACGCCTGCTGCCACCTGGCCCTGGGCCACGGCTTTGCGGACACCATTCAGGACTTTGCGCACAAAACGCTTGAGGAATGCAGGGCGCTGGGCGTCAATGACTCGTCCATCCATGAGGATTTTATGATCGGCTCGGCAGATCTTTCCATCGACGCCGTCTGCCGGGACGGAAAAACCGTCCCCATTTTCCGGGACGGCACCTGGGCCTTCTGATCTTTCCGATATTTATTGATATTGCTGTAACCGGGGCTGCCGCATTGCGCGGCAGCCCCGGCTGGTCGTTTCAGTCTTTTTCTCCGTCGTCGGCCTCTACCATGCGGTAGCCGACGCCGACCTCCGTAAAGATATAGGCCGGCTGCGCCGGATTTCTTTCAATCTTGCGGCGGATATTTGCCATATTGACCCGAAGAATCTGGTTGTCGCTGCGCGCACTCGGGCCCCACAGCTCCTTGATCAGATAATCGTAGGTCAGAACCTTTCCCGCGTGCAGGCCCAGAAGCGAGACGAGCCGGTATTCGTTCTGCGTAAGTCCCGCGTCCCGGCCTGCGATGAACACCCGGTGCTTGGCATAGTCGATGGTCAGCTCGCCCGCACGGAAAATTCCCGTATTTGCAAGCGTCTCGTTCCCGTCTACGGTGCGGGTGTGGCGGATGGCCGCGCGGATGCGCGCCAGCAGCTCCTCCGTGCCGAACGGCTTTGTCAGATAATCGTCCGCTCCGGCGTCCAGTGCGGCAACCTTGTCCTGCTCATGCGAGCGGGCGGACACCACGACCACCGGTATTTTGGACCAGCCGCGGATTTCACGCAAAATCTGCATGCCGTCCACATCCGGAAGGCCAAGATCCAGAATAATCGCGTCCGGACAGTGGGATGAAATCATGGTCTGGGCCATGGCGCCGGTTTTCGCAATCAGAACGTCATAGCCTTTGGCTGTGAGGATGGCCTGCATAAAGCTGCAGATATTCTGCTCATCTTCCACTACAAGGATTCTCTCCCGAATCTTCATGAATGCATACCTCCTGCTGCGATATATTTGCGTCCGGTTTCGTACAATCCAACGGAAGGGAAAAGCGCAGCAGCGCGCCGTGCGGCGTATTTTCCGCCTGCATGCTCCCGCCGTGCGCCTGCACGATCGACATGCAGGCCGAAAGCCCGATGCCCATATTGCGCTTTCGGTCCGATGCAGCGCTCTGCGAAACCGAAAGATAGCCCCGGAACAGGTGCGGCATGATCTCGCCGTCAATTCCTTCTCCGTTGTCCTCTACCTCAAAAACCACCTGCTGCGCCTGCTGAAAAAGCCGCAGGGTAAGCTGCGTTGTCGTTTTCCCGTGCTGAATGCTGTTTTCCATCAGGTTTATGAGCACCTGCTGGATCAGAATCGCGTCCATGGGAACCATCAGAAGCGCCTGCGGCGCGTGAATCTGGACGTCAAGCTCCGGGTATCGGCGCTGAATTTTCATCGCGGCCGCACCCAGGACCTCCTCTCCCGCCTCAAGCTCCTTGTGAAGGTCCGCCGCGCCGCCGGACACCCGCGTGACCGAAAGCAGATTTTCCACTACGCCGATCAGCCAGCTGCTCTCGTCGCGCATATTCCGCAGAAGCTGGCGCTGGACCGCGGGGGAAAGCGTCTGTCCGCCGTCCAGAATCGTGTCGATTCCGCCCATAATCGAGGTCAGAGGCGTCCGGATATCGTGAGAGACCGCGCGCAGAAGATTCCCGCGCATTTTTTCCTTTTCTGCCTCCGCGCGGATTTTCTCCTGCCGCTTGATCTGGCTCGTCAGCGTGCTGACGGCCAGCGTCACCGCCAGCATAATCAGAAAGGTCAGCGGATATCCGGAAATGGTAAAGTTGAGCTTGTAATAGGGATAGGTAAAAATATAGTTGATCCAGACGACGCCAAAGACCGACGCCATCAGTCCAAACAGATATCCGCTTGTAAATCTGGCCACCAGCACCACCGCCAGCTCAAAAATCAGCGCCACATAAACGTCCGAGCTGTCAATCAGCCGCAGCATATAGCAAAGCGCCGTTGCGTTTGCCAGAACAATGACGCTGACCAGAAAATCCCTCCAGGAGAAGGGAAAATTTCCCGCCAGGAAGCGGCGGAGGCCAGCGCCGATCCGTACTTTTTTCAACATCCTCACCCATTTTATAATAGCATATGGGAAAAAATCCCGCCGCTAAATTCTCGTTAAAATTCCAGACGAAGCACCTGCGCCAGCCGCAGCAGGCCCGCGCGAAGCGCGGGAAAATCCGTGTCCGCGTAGCCGAGCACCGCGCAGCGCCCGGCGTCCGGCCCGGGCGCGCCGATATAGAAATCGCGCAGAAGCTCCAGCTGCAGCCCCGAGGCCTCAATGGCGCGCAGCAGCGCGCCGTCCGGAAGGTTCTCGTCAAAGCGCAGCACAAAATGCAGCCCCGCGCCGCACTGCACCGGCGTGCAGACGCTTTTCATCGGCTCGGCCGCAAGGAATGACAAAAGCGCGCCGCGCAGCTGCCGGTAGTGCTTTTTCATCCGGTTCAGATGCCGCTCGTAATAGCCGCCCGTCAGAAAGCGCGTCAGCGTCAGCTGTTCGAAGCTTGCAACGGCGCAGCTGGAAAAGCCAAGCCGCGCCTGCCACAGCGGCAGCAGCCCCGGCGGAAGAATCATATAGCTGATCCGCAGCGCCGGCGTAATGGTTTTTGAGAAGGTGTTCATATAGACGACGCGTCCCGTCCGGTCCATGGACTGCATGCTCGGAATGGGCAGGCCCGAGAAGCGGAACTCAGAGTCATAGTCGTCCTCAATCAGATACCGCCGCTCGTCCTCGCCCAGCCAGCGCATCAGCGCCTGCCGCCGCGCAATCGGGGTGACTACGCCGGTCGGATAATGGTGCGAGGGCGAAAGATGCAGCACGCTCGCGCCGCTTTTTGCAAGCGCTTCCGGCAGAACCCCCTCCTCATCCATCCCGATGGGCGTGATCTCCGCGCCGAAGGCGGCATAGACCCTGGCGATCTTCCGATGCCCGGGATTTTCCAGCGCGTAGACCCGCTCGCGCCCGAACAGCTGCAGGAGCGTCAGATAGCAGGCCTCCGCGCCCGCGCCGACCAGCACCTGCTCCGGCCTGGCCGCGATGCCGCGCTCGCGCAGAACACAGGTGCAGATTGCCTCCCGCAGCGCATAGAGCCCCTGGCCCGGGATGGGACTGAGCAGGCGCTCCCCGCCGTCCAGCAGGACGCTGCGCATCAGCCTTGCCCAGACGGAAAACGGAAACAGCTCCGCCGAGTGCGGCGGCGGCGCCAGCTGCGCCCGGGTCTCGGGCCCCGGCACGGGGGCCGGCGCCGGGGCGCCGGGCGCGTCCGGGAGCGCCTCCACATAGTAGCCGGAGCGCTCCTTTGCGCGGATATAGCCTTCGGCCAGAAGCTGCGTATAGGCCGCGTCGACTGTGTTCTCGCTCAGCCCCAGGCGTTCGGCGTACGCTCTTCTTGACGGAAGCTTCTGCCCGCCCGGGATCACACCCGACAGAATATCCTGCCGCAGCGCCCGGTAAAGCTGTTCATAAAGCGGCTCTGCGCCGCGCCGGAATTCATAAAGCTGCATTGGCTTCTGGCTCCATTCGCAATTGCGATTGCACAGATTATCATAATACCAGTTTCTGTTTTTCATTTTATCTGCCCGCGGAAAAAAAGTCAACGCCCGGCTCCTGCGAGCCGGGCGGGCAGCGTGTAAAATCAGGCTTGTCTGCAGCGGTAGGAAAGGCCGCGCGGATAGAAAAAGCGGATGGCCTTCGGCAGGACGGAAATCTGCACATCGTCCGTATGCAGGGCCTCTCCGTCCACGTTCACAACATTCTGCCGCTCGCACTGAATCCGGAGCGAACGGCACTGCACATGGCGGATCAGCTCCGGCAGCTCCTTGTAGCGGCCCTTCTGGTATTTTCCGATCACGGCCGCGACCTGCAGGAGATTCACCTTTTTCACCAGCAGCACATCCAGAAGGCCGTCGTCCGCCTCCGCATCCGGAACGGGGTTAAAGCCGCCGCCGTACCAGCGGCCGTTGCAGACGCAGATCATCGTCTGCCGGGCCTCCACCGTCTGTCCATTGTCGAGCGTGACGGTATAGTTTTCGCTGAGTCCGTGCAGAAGGTTTGCAAAAATGGAGAGCACATACGCGCCCTTTCCGCTGACCAGCGGCAGCCGCTTGAAGCGGGCGATATCCGTGCCGACCCGTGCATCAAAGCCGACCGAGACCACGTTCATCGCATACTGCTCGTTGCAGCGGATCAGGTCCAGCTGCGCCTCCTGCGCATCCAGAAGCCGTTCCAGGTCGAAAAAGTCCTCGCAGGCGGAGAAAATTTTAATGGCGTCGTTTCCGGAGCCGCCCGGAAAGTGCGTGACCGCCGCATTGGAGAAGCCTGCCGCACCGTTTATGACCTCGTTGAGCGTTCCGTCGCCGCCGCAGGCATAGAGGCGGACCTCCTGCCCCGTCTGGGCGGCGCGCCGGGCAAGCGCGCGGCAGTCGCCCGGCGCCCGGGAAACGCAGATTTCATAGTCCAGCTCCCGTACGCGGCACACCGCTTCAATCTTTTCGGTAAACTGCTGTGTATGGTCAAATTTCCCCGCAGCGGGATTGATGATAAAAAAATGTTTCAAGTGCGGGAACCTTCCTCTCTGTCATTCGTCAAAAAATCAGAAATACATATAAACGTTGCACTGCAGGCGGCCGTTGTAAAGCTTGCGCTTCTTCGCCGCCTGCGCACCGAAGTAATGCTCGAACTCCGGTTCGGAGGAGATGATGTATTTCTTCCAGCCGTCGGAAAAACGGATGTGACGGCCAAAATCGTGATAGAGCCGTTGGGCGGCGCGCTGCTCGAGCATGCGCTCGCCATAGGGCGGGTTGCAGACGATGAGGCCCTTGTCACAGGGCAGGGGAAGCTTCGTCGCGTCGCCCTCGCGGAAGTCAATCAGCCTGCCGACGCCGGCCTTCCGCGCGTTTTCCTTCGCAATCTGAAGGCTGGCCGGGTCCAGATCCGTGCCGAGAATGCGGTACTCCCCGCGGTATTCGCGGTCCATGGCCTCGGTTCTGGCCTGCTGCCAGACCTCCTTCGGCACGCACTTCCATTTTTCTGCCGCAAAGCTCCGGCCCAGGCCCGGCGCACGGTTAAGCGCGATGAGCGCGGCCTCGATGCAGATCGTCCCGGAGCCGCAGAACGGGTCCCAGAAGAACTCGCGTCCACGATAGCGCGAAAGGTTCACCATCGCCGCGGCCATGGTCTCGTGCAGGGGCGCAAGATTCGCAACCTGCCGGTAGCCGCGCTTGTGAAGGCTCACGCCGGAGGTATCCAGAAACACCTCGCAGCGGTCTTTCATGATCGAAAAGCGGAGCTGATAGGTTTCCCCGGTCTCCGGAAGCCAGCCGAGGCCGTAATGCTGGCCAAGGCGCGTAACCGCCGCCTTCTTTACGATGGCCTGGCAGTCCGGAACGGAGTGCAGCTGGCTGTTGAGGCTGTAGCCCTTGACGGGAAACGCGCCGTCCTTCGGGATAAAGCGTTCCAGCTCGATCGCCTTCACGCCCTGGAAGAGCTCTTCAAAGCTGCGCGCCTGAAAGTCCGCCAACTGAATCATCACGCGCTCTGCCATCCGGCTTGCAAGGTTTGCCTTTGCCATTGCGGCAAAATCGCCTTCAAAAAAAACGCGCCGGTCCTCTACCCGGACATTTTCCAGGTCCAGCCGGCGCAGCTCGTCGCCAAGCAGACCCTCCAGTCCAAACAGGCAGGGCGCGCAGAATGTCATACGTTCCATAGCTCAAGACTCTCCGTCAGATTACATTTTGGTATCAATTATATAGGCTGCGCTGCAAAATAGCAATTGCTTTTCGCGCATTTTTTCAAATTCCGGGGAAAAGAAGGACCTTCCCCGCATATCAGAAAAACAGGAAAGGGAGGAAGCTTATGAATCTGAACGCATATATCTGGCTGGGTCTGGCCGTGGTATTTCTCATTGCCGAGGCCGGCACCGTCGCGCTGGTCTCAGTCTGGTTCGCGGGCGGCGCGCTGCTTGCGATGCTGGCGGCAATTCTTGGCGCTGGCTTTGCGCTGCAGCTGGCCGTCTTCGTGCTGGTCTCAGGCGCCTTACTTGCGCTCATGTACCCGTGCATCAAAAAGCGCATCAACAGCCGGCGTACCCGCACGAACGCCGACCGGCTCATCGGCCAGTGCGCGCTGGTGACGGAAGACGTCGACAATCTTCAGGAAACCGGCGCCATCCGCATCAACGGCGTTCTCTGGACCGCCAAAAGCGAATCCGGGGCGCGCATCCCCGCCGGCGCGCAGATCCGGATTCTGCGCATCGAGGGCGCGAAGGTCTATGTCGAGCCCGTATAACCGTTTCACCAGGAAAAAGAAGAACACAAATTAAGGAGGAAATTTTATGGAATGGATTCCCGTATTGGTCGTGGCGCTTCTGCTGCTGATCATCATTGTCCGCAATATCTACGTTGTGCAGCAGTCGAAGGCCTACGTCATTGAGCGTCTTGGCGCGTTCTCAAAGATCTGGCAGGTCGGCATGCACCTGAAGGTCCCCTTCATTGAGCGCGTGGCCAAAAAGGTCAGCCTCAAGGAGCAGGTCCTGGACTATCCGCCCCAGCCCGTCATCACCAAGGACAACGTAACCATGCAGATCGACACCGTCGTCTACTTCCAGATTACCGACCCCAAGCTTTATGCCTACGGCGTCGAGCACCCGATGATGGCCATGGAAACGCTCACGGCCACAACGCTCCGGAACATCATCGGCGATCTGGAGCTGGACCAGACGCTGACCTCCCGCGACGTAATCAACACCCGCATGCGCGCCATTCTGGACGAGGCCACCGATCCCTGGGGCATCAAGGTCAACCGCGTCGAGCTGAAGAACATTCTGCCGCCGCAGGACATCCAGAATTCCATGGAAAAGCAGATGAAGGCCGAGCGTGACCGCCGGCAGGCCATTTTGCAGGCCGAGGGCGCAAAGCACAGCCAGATTCTCGTTGCAGAGGGCGAAAAGGAAGCCGCCATTCTGAAAGCAGACGCAGAAAAGCAGGCTGCCATCCTCAAGGCCGAGGCCGAAAAGGAATCCGCCATTCTCCGCGCCGACGGCGAAGCGCAGGCCATCATGGCCGTGCAGAAGGCGCTGGCAGACTCGCTTGAAATGCTCAACGACAAGGCGCCGAACGACCAGGTCATCAAGCTCAAGGCGCTCGAGGCCATGCAGAAAATTGCCGACGGCAAGGCTACGAAGATCATCATTCCCTCCGAGCTGCAGGGGCTGGCGGGTCTGGCCTCCGGCATTGTAGAAAGCGCAAAGGACGTAACCTGATATGAAAGACGAGCGTTTTCTCAAGCTCCACAGCGAGGGCAGCACCCTCGGCTATCAGCGCTCCATCTGGGTTGACCGGGAGACCGGCGTAAACTACATTTTTATGTACGCCGGCTACGCAGGCGGCCTGACGCCGCTGCTGGGCGCAGACGGTAAGCCGGTTGTCACGCCGCTCTCCGCCATCCGCCGCGAAGAGGACTGAACGCAAATACAAACAACGGGGCTGCAGCGAAAAAACTCGCTGCAGCCCCGTTGACGTCCTGAACCTTCACGCGTCCGTTTTTTCCGCCACGCTCCACATGAGCCCGGCAAGCATGCTTGCGCAAAGCTCCATGTCCTCCACGGGAATATACTCAAAGCGCCCGTGATAGTTTTCTCCTCCGGTGCACAGATTGGGGCACGGCAGGCCCATAAAGCTCAGCCGCGCGCCGTCCGTGCCGCCGCGAATGGGGACGGTAACCGGCTCGACGCCAAGCTCGCGCAGCGCGTACTTGGCGTCCTCGATGAGGAACATGCAGCCGTCGAGCTTTTCCTTCATGTTGTAATAGCTGTCGCGCAGCGTCAGCTCTGCAGTTCCCGCGCCGTAGCGCTCGTTGACGACGCTGCAGGCCTCCTGCATCCGCGCCTTGCGCGCCTCGAAGCGCGTCCGGTCATGGTCTCGGATGATATAGCTCAGCTGCGCCTGCTCGGTTTCGCCCTGCATGTCCGTCAGGTGGAAGAAGCCCTCGTAGCCCTCTGTAAAGAACGGCGTTTCCTTTTCGGGCAGCAGCGCGTGCAGCTCCATGGCCACCAGCGACGCGTTGACCATCTTTCCCTTGGCCGAGCCTGGGTGAATGGACTTTCCGTGAATGACAATCTTCGCCGAGGCAGCGTTGAAGTTTTCATACTCGAGCTCGCCCAGCGTCCCGCCGTCGACGGTATAGGCGTAATCCGCGCCGAAGAAGGCGACGTCAAAGCGGTCCGCACCGCGGCCGATCTCCTCATCCGGGGTAAAGGCCAGCCGGATTTTCCCGTGCGGGCGGTCCGAGGCCAGAAGCTTTTCCGCCGCCGAAAGGATTTCCGCGACGCCTGCCTTATCGTCCGCGCCGAGAAGCGTCGTGCCGTCGGTCACAACCAGGCGCTTTCCGACGTTCCGGCGCAGGCTCTCATACTCCGCAGGGCGGAGCAGAATCCCTTTTTCCGCGTTCAGGACGATATCGCCCCCGTCGTAGGCCTCCGTAACGCGCGGGTGAATGTGTGCGCCGCATGCGTCGGGCGAGGTATCCATATGTGCAATCAGCCCATAAACGGGCAGCGGCTTTTCGCAGTTTGCAGGGATGGTTCCGTAAACATAGCCGTTTTCATCCACAACGGCGTCCTGAATGCCAAGCTCCTTCATCTGCCGCACCAGCTCTTCGGCAAGCGCGCGCTGGCCGGGCGTGGAGGGGCAGGCTTCGGAATTTTCATCCGAGGCTGTGGGGAAGCTGACCAGCTTCAGAAAACGATCAAGCACAGTCATGAGAGCAGCTCCTTTTGATTGATATTCTGATCATAGTCTACCCGGTGCGGAAAGTCAAGGCAGCGCCGCACAATCCGGCAAGCAGATCCGCCGAAGCGCATCGGCGCAATTGTGCGGCGCTGCCTCAGCCCTGCACGCCCACCGCGGCGCAGATTGCCCTTGCCGCGCTTTCAAGCTCCAGCTCCGCGCAGCACCGGGCCATTCTGGCGCGTTTGCGGTCGTCCGTCAGAAGCGCCAGACACTGTCCGGCGATTTTTTTCGGCGTCGGCGCGCTCACCGCGCAGCCCATAGAGACAAAAAAGTCGAGATTATGCGCCTCGCAGCCGCCCACGGCGTTGACCAGCACCATCGGCACGCGCAGCGCCGCAGCCTCGCTGGTGCTGAGTCCTCCCGGCTTTGTCAGGTAAACGTCCGCGCTGGCAAGAAGCCCCGCCATATCCTTGCAGTAGCCAAGAATCCGGATTTCCGGCCTGCGGGCGCAGAGGAACGACAGCCTTGCCTTCAGCTCCTCGTTCCCGGCGCAGACGACCGTAACCGCGCAGCCCTCCGGCAGCCTGCGCAGGAGCCGCAGCAGAATTTTCTCCATCGGCCCGCAGCCCATGCTGCCGCCCATGACAAGCAGATGCGTCTGCGCGGGCTCCAGGCCCTGCCGCCGCTTCGCCTCCGCCTTTTCCGGCGCTTCAAAGAAGGCCCGCCGCACGGGCATTCCGCACGGCAGCAGGCTTTCCCGCGAAAGTCCCGCGCGGACAAATTCGTCGCAGAGCGCCGCGCTCGGGATCGCGCAGACCGACAGCTGCGCCTGCCGGCAGCCGGGGCTTGCCGTATAATCCGTCGCGACAAAGCAGGTTCTCAGCGGCAAGGGCGCCTGCCTTTCCAACGCGCTCAGCATCATCGCCGGGAACAGATGCGTGCAGATTGCCGCGTCGTAGCCGCCCGCAAGAAGGTATTCGCGCATCGGGCCGCAGCCGCGCAGCAGCATCCGGTAGGCCGAAGAATCGTCCGAGAAGGCGTCTGGATCGGCCTCTGTCAGGCTGTAGCTTTTGGCGTAAATTTTCGGAAAGTGGCGGTAAAGGCGCACATGCCAGCTGGAAATAAAGCGGGAGGCAAAGGGAGAAACGAACTGCAGCGCATCGTAAATTTCGCACTGCGCGCCAAGCGCGAGCGCCTGCTCGCGAATGGCCTGGGCGCAGACGTTGTGGCCCGCGCCGGTATTGCAGCTGAGAATCAGAACCTTCATTGGGACCTTTCACCGCCCTTCCGCTGCATGCGCGCATACAGCCGCAGAAGCCGCGGCCTTTCATAGCGCTGGATCAGAATAAACGGAATATTTCCGAGCAAGCTATAAACCAGGTATACGCAGACGCCGCCCGCGCCGGGCCAGAGAAGCAGACACCCAAGGCCCAGAAGACACAGTCCCGCATGCACACACTCGGCCACGCAGGTTTCCTGCAGCATGAGAAGCAGCGTCTTTTCATCCGGCCGCGCGGAAAGCCTTTTTGCCGGCATAAGCTGCGGAAAAAGCCTGCTCATATCGGGCACGCGCGCCTGCCAGCGGGAAATATGCAGGGCGCGCTCATAAAGCTTTCCGTTTTCCTCGAACGGGAAGGACCGGAACAGCCCTCTGTCCGGGTGAAACAGCTTCTTTGGAACAAGCCTTCCCAGCAGGAAGGACAGCACGCCAAGCGCCGCAAGATAGGCGGCGCAGAATAAAAAGCCCATGGTGTACACCTCACGTTTTTCTCCTCTCATTATAATTTCAAAACCGGGAAAAGGGAAGGGGCAATCTTCCGCCCGGCTTTTGGGCATTTGAAGGAAAATACACAAAAAGAGCTTGACAAATACCCACCAGGGGTATATTATCAAGATACCCACCAGGGGTATCTTGAAGGGAGGTCTCCGAATGGAACATACACATGACTGCTGTCAGTGCTCCGCGCGGCGGAAGGAACGCTCGCCGGAGGAATACAAAAAGCTCATCCACCGCCTTACGCGCATTGAGGGCCAGATCCGCGGCATCCGCGGCATGGTGGAGGCCGGCGCATACTGCCCGGATATTCTGGTGCAGTCTGCGGCGGCCGGCGCGGCCCTGAACGCCTTTAACAAGGAGCTGCTTGCCAATCATATCCGGACCTGCGTGGCGCAGGATATCCGCAGCGGGCAGGACGAAACCATCGACGAGCTGGTTGCCACCATGCAGAAGCTCATGAAATGACAAGAGGGAATTCCATATGAAGCAATATACTGTGACCGGCATGAGCTGCGCAGCCTGCGCAAGCCGGGTTGAAAAGGCCGTCGGCGGCGTTGCGGGCGTAACGTCCTGCTCCGTGAGCCTGCTGACAAATTCCATGGGCGTCGAGGGCACGGCGTCGGACGAGGCCGTCATTGCCGCCGTCACAAAGGCCGGCTACGGCGCAAGCGTCAAGGGCGCGGAGACCAGAAGCGCCGCGCAGAACGAGGCCGCGCTGGAGGACCGAGAAACGCCGCGGCTGAAAAAGCGCCTGTTCTGGTCGTTGGGGCTGCTGCTGGCGCTCATGTATTTTTCCATGGGACATATGATGCTCGGCTGGCCGCTTCCGGCCTTCTATGAGGGCAATCACATTGCGATGGGGCTGACCCAGCTGCTGCTGACGGTGATGATCATGGTCATCAATCAGCGCTTCTTTGTCAGCGGCTTTCAGAGCCTTCTGCACCGCGCGCCCAACATGGACACGCTGGTCGCCCTGGGCGCAGGCGCAGCCTTCCTTTACAGCACCTATGTCCTGTTCGCCATGACCGGCGCGCAGGTCCGCGGCGACGAAGAGGCGGTCATGAATTACATGATGGACTTCTATTTTGAGTCCGCCGCCATGATTCTGACGCTCATTACCGTCGGCAAGATGCTGGAGGCGCGCGCGAAGGGCAAGACCACCGACGCGCTCAGGAGCCTCATGCGTCTGGCGCCGAAGACCGCATGCGTTCTGCGCGGCGGCAAGGAGCAGCGCGTGAGCGTGGAGGAGGTCCGGAAGGAGGATATTTTTCTGGTCCGGCCGGGCGAGAGCATCCCGGTGGACGGCGTCGTCGTCGAAGGAGAAAGCGCCGTCAACGAGGCGGCGCTGACCGGGGAAAGCATCCCCGCCGATAAGGCGCCCGGCGATACGGTCTCCGCCGCGACGGTCAACCAGTCCGGCTTCCTGAAATGCCGCGCCACGCGCGTCGGCGAGGATACCACGCTCTCCCAGATTATCCGCATGGTTTCGGATGCCGCGGCCACCAAGGCGCCGATTGCCAAAATTGCCGACCGCGTATCCGGTGTGTTCGTGCCCGTGGTCATGGGCATTGCGCTTTTCACAACGCTCGTATGGCTGCTTCTGGGGCAGACGGCAGGCTATGCGCTGGCGCGCGGCATCTCCGTTCTGGTCATCAGCTGCCCGTGTGCGCTGGGCTTGGCGACGCCGGTCGCCATTATGGTCGGCAGCGGCGTCGGCGCAAAGAACGGGCTGCTTTTCAAAACCGCCGCGTCCCTGGAGCAGGCGGGAAAAACGCAGATTGTCGTTCTGGACAAAACCGGCACCATCACCGAGGGCGCGCCGCGCGTCACGGAGGTTCTGCCCGCCGCCGGCACAGGCGAGCAGACGCTTCTTACGCTGGCTCTGAGCCTGGAGAAGAAAAGCGGGCATCCGCTTGCGGGCGCGATTGTCAAAAGGGCGGAGGAGCTTGGGCTTTCCCCGCGTGAGGTCACGGACTTCGCGGCGCTTCCCGGCAACGGGCTTACGGCAAAGCTGGACGGGCAGAGCCTCTGCGGCGGAAACGAAGCGTTCATCCGCAGCCATGCGGCGCTCCCGGAGCAGGCCCTCCGGCAGGCGCAGGCGCTTGCGCAGGCCGGGAAAACGCCTCTTTATTTCAGCCTCGGCGGCACGTTCCTCGGTATGATTGCCGTTGCGGACGTCATAAAGCCGGAGAGCCCGCAGGCAGTCCGCGAGCTTCAGAATATGGGCGTGCGCGTTGTGATGCTGACCGGCGACAACGAGCGCACCGCCCGCGCCATCGGCGCGCAGGCCGGCGTGGACGAGGTGATTGCCGGCGTCCTTCCGGACGGCAAGGAGCGCGAGGTGCGCCGGCTGCAGGCGCTTGGCAGCGTGATGATGGTCGGCGACGGCATCAACGACGCGCCGGCGCTGACCCGCGCGGATACCGGCGCGGCCATCGGCGCGGGCGCGGACGTCGCGCTGGACGCGGCGGACGTGGTCCTGGTCAAGAGCCGGCTGACCGACGTTCCCGCCGCCATTCGCCTCAGCCGCGCGGCCCTTCGGAATATTCACGAAAATCTTTTCTGGGCGTTTTTCTACAACGCCATCGGCATTCCGCTTGCCGCGGGCGTCTTCGTTCCGCTGGGGCTGACGCTGAACCCGATGTTCGGCGCGGCCGCCATGAGCCTTTCCAGCTTCTGCGTGGTTTCCAACGCATTGCGGCTGAATTTCTTCAGGCTGCACGATGCGTCCCACGATCACAAGCACAAAAACCATCTGAAAACCGATACAATTCTGAAGGAGGACTCTGTTGCCATGAAAAAAACCATTCATATCACCGGCATGATGTGCCCGCACTGCGAGGCTTCGGTCCGCGGCGCGCTGGAGGCCCTGGAAAACGTTTCGTCCGCCGTTGTCAGCCATGAGGCCGGAACCGCCGTCGTCAGCCTGACAGCCGCCGTTTCCGACGACGCCCTTCGCGCAGCCGTGGAGGCCAAGGGATACAAGGTGACGGGAATCGAATGAAAAACGGCGCTCTGATTTATGGAATTTCACGGTTGACAAACGCACTTCATCACGCTATAGTAACAGCAGCTAAAAGAACACTTTGAGTATTTTGGGGAAAGGAGACCGGGCCATGCACAGCGCCATTCAGAACAACTGCATGATGATGGGTATGATGCGCATGTTCAGCATGTGCATGATGATGCGTGCGCAAAATTCCGGCTCGCCCTGTTCCGTACCCGCTTGATTTCAGAATCAGAAACGAACGGTGAAGGACCTGAGAACGCGAGTCGTTCTCAGGTCCTTTTTCACGTCACGAGAAAAGAAAGGGGAATCCCCGCACCATGATTGAGATCAGACATCTCACCAAGACGTTCTTCTCCAAGGCCGGAGAGGTCCACGCGCTGGAGGACGTCAGCCTCACCATTGAAGACGGCGAAATCTTCGGCATCATCGGCCTGTCCGGCGCGGGCAAGAGCACGCTGGTCCGGTGCATCAACCTCCTGGAGCGTCCGACCGCCGGAGCGGTCGTCATCGACGGGCAGGAGCTGACCGCGCTCGGAAAAAAAGAGCTTTTGAAGCTCCGGCGGAACATCGGCATGATCTTTCAGAGCTTCAACCTTCTCGAGCAGCGCACGGTGCTGGACAACATCGCCTTCCCGCTTGAAATCTCCGGCGTCAAAAAGGCGCAGGCGCTTGAAAAGGCGCGGGAGCTTCTGAAGCTTGTCGGCCTGGAGCAGAAGGGCGGGGCCTATCCCGCACAGCTGTCCGGCGGGCAGAAGCAGCGCGTGGCCATCGCGCGGGCGCTTTCCACCAATCCCCGCTATCTTCTGTGTGACGAGGCGACCAGCGCCCTCGACCCCACGACGACCCGCTCCATTCTGGAGCTTCTGCGCAGCATCAACCAGACGCTCGGCGTCACGATTGTCATCATCACGCACGAGATGAAGGTCATCGACCAGATCTGCGACCGCGTGGCCGTCATCGATCACAGCAAAATCGCCGAGCAGGGCCGCGTCTGCGACGTGTTCACGAGCCCGAAATCGCAGATTGCCCGGGAGCTGATTCTTCCGCAGGACCGCAAGGCGCTGGTGGACACGACGGGTGGAAAACGGCTGCGGATCATCTTCGACGGCCAGTATTCCCGAAAGCCGATCATCGCGGATCTGGTTCTGGAAACGCAGGTTCCGGTCAGCATTCTCTTCGCCGACACCCGGGAGTTTGAGGGTACCGTCTACGGACATATGATCATCGAGTTGCCGAACGAACCGCGGCAGGCAGACCGCGTCGTCGCCTGGCTTTCAAACAGCGACGTCAAATGGAAGGAGGAGGCTTAAATGTCTGAAATGCTTGTAAAGCTCTGGCAGAACGGAATCATCCAGCTTGGCGTCTGGCAGACCGTTTATATGACCGTTCTGTCCACGCTGTTTGCCTACCTCCTTGGCCTTCCGATGGGCGTGCTGCTGTATATCACAAAGTCGGACGGCATCTGCCCCAACCGCATCGTGCACGGCGTGCTGGACGTATTTGTGAACATCTTCCGCAGCATTCCCTGCATCATCCTGATGGTTGCAATGATTCCCGTGGCCCGGCTTCTGCTGGGAACCAGCACCGGAAACGGCGCAGTTATCGTCACGCTCGTCATCTCCGCCGCACCGTATGTGGCGCGCATGGTGGAGTCCAGCCTGCAGGAGGTCGGCGGCGGCGTCATCGAGGCCGCGCAGTCCATGGGCTGCAGCAGCGCGCAGATTGTCTTCCGCGTGCTCCTGCCGGAGGCAAGGCCCTCTCTGATTCAGGGCTGCACCATCTCCACCGTCACCATCCTCGGCTATACGGCGCTCGCCGCCACGCTGGGCGGCCAGGGCCTGGGCCAGATTGCCATCATCTACGGCCACCAGAGAAGCAACGACGATATCATCTGGCTGTGCGTCCTTCTGATTGTGATTATCGTTCAGATCATCCAGCTCATGGGCACACAGATTGTCCGCCGGACCGACCGGCGCATCAAATAACGCCCCAAACCCTGCCTACAACGCGCAAAGGAGGCCACGCCATGCACGCGAGCATGCTCTACTGTCTGCGGGCCGACCGGCGCGGCGAGCGAATGCAGCCGCTTGCTGCATACGCCGCCGGAACTGCCGGCCGGACACACCATAAAACCATCCACGATTTATCACTTCAATCATAAAAAAGGAGATTCTATTATGAAAAAGCTGTTTGCCGTCGCGCTCGCCGCGCTTCTCGTTCTCGCCGCTCTGACCGGCTGCGCCAAGAAGGCCGATCCCGCCGATACCACCATCAAGGTCGGCGCCAGCTCCACCCCGCACGCGGAAATCCTTGAGCAGGTCAAGGACGCGCTCGCCAAGGAAGGCTATACGCTCGAGGTTGTGATCTATGACGACTATGTGCTTCCCAACCAGGCGCTTGCCGACGGTTCCCTGGACGCCAACTACTTCCAGCACACCCCGTATCTGAACAGCTACAACGCCTCCAACGGCACCGACCTCGTTTCCGCCGCGAAAATCCACTATGAGCCCTTCGGCCTGTACGGCAACGGCGTCAGCTCCGTATCCGAAATCGAGCCGGGCGCAACCATTCTCATTCCCGCCGACGACAGCAATGAAACCCGCGCGCTGCTGCTTCTGCAGCAGGAAGGCCTCATTGAGCTTCCCGCCGACGCAAGCGCCGAGAAGGGCGTGACCACGCTTGACATCGTGGACAACAAGGGCTATGACGTTCAGGCGCTGCAGGCCGATACTGTCCCCGTACAGCTGGAAAACTCCAACCCCGGCACGGTTGCGGTCATCAACGGCAACTACGCGCTGCAGGCCGGTCTGAAGGTTGCAGACGCTCTGGCCATTGAGGACGCCTCCGGCGACGCCGCGCAGACCTACGCCAACATCATCGCCGTCCGCAAGGGCGAGGAGAACAGCGCCAAGACGCAGGCGCTTGTGAACGCGCTGAAAACCGACGCAGTCAAGCAGTACATCGCCGATACCTATAACGGCGCCGTCGTTTCGATTTTCTGATCTCCGCCGGATATCACTGATTCCCTGCTGAGACTGTCAAAAAACTATGGCGCGCAGCTCCGCGACAGAGCAGCGGGGGGAAGACTGAAGGGGGCAAAAAGCCCCCTTCGCGTTCAATCAAGCGGTTTTCTGAACTTCAAAAAGTTCAGAAAACCGAACTCAGCGGGGCGAAAAGACTTTTTCGACACGCTGAGCAGGGCCGGTTCACGGAAACGTGAACCGGCCATTGCTATGCGACGATTCTTTATGGCTCTCCGAGAAGCCCGTGCAGAAGCTTCCCGTGCCGCTCAAGTGTCCGCTCACATGAAAGCAGCCACCCGGAGCTCAGCGGCAGGCCGCAGCGCATCAGGAATTTACCAAAGTGCCGGCACAGCGCGATGCGCGCGGCGTGATATTCGAGGGCAAGGTTCTTCATCCATTGGTTTCGTTTCATTTTGTCACCATATCTTTCTATTTGTCAGATATCGTATCTGATAAGTAGATTATAGCGCTTTTTTCTGCAAAAGCTGTCGAATTCCGTCTGAGAAAAAATTTTAATTTTACGGGATCTTAACAGCTCAGAGATTCTCCTCCGCATCGGTGATCATCAGGTCGAACAGATGCAGAAGCCTTCTCTGCTCCTTCTGCGGCAGTCTTTTCAGCCGCTCTGCCAGCCAGGAGGCCTGCAACTCAGGGGATACCTCCAGAACATCCTGCAAAAGGGTATTTGCGTCGGTTCTCAGAGCATTTGTCAGTTCCAGAAACGTTTCCAGCTTTGGAAGCTTTTCGCCGCACTCGATGTTGCTCAGATACTTCGGCGTCAGATCCGCCTTCTGCGCGAGGCTTGCCTGCGTCAGGCCGCGCATCCTCCGTACCTCCTGTATCCGTGCTCCGATCCGCTTTGCATTCATGGAAGTTCCTCCCAATAGTAAGATTTTCCGACCATCAGGAGTATAATCTTAGCAATATTTCAATGTAACACACCACGTAAAATACTCTATGACAAATAGCTAGAATATGGATGGGGATTTTCCTTTTCCAGGAAAATCCCCATTTTCTGGTCCTTCGCGGTGTTGTTTTTCGTCTTACCGGAAGCGGCGGCTTTCCAGCACCGCCTGCTCGTCGCAGCGGTTATTCTTTTCGTTTTCCTCGTGGCCCTTGACCCAGTGGTAATGCAGCTCATGCTGGCGCGTGAGGCCCAGAAGGACCTCCCACAGGTCCGGATTAAGCGCGGGCTTCTTATCGGACTTGATCCAGCCCTTCCTCTTCCAGCCCCAGGCCCAGCCCTTTTCCAGCGCGTCCAGAACGTACTTTGAATCGGAATAAAGCTCAACCACGCACGGCTCCTTCAGCGCAAGCAGCGCCTGAATCACCGCCGTCAGCTCCATGCGGTTGTTCGTTGTGGACGCCTCGCCGCCGGAGAGCATTTTCTCCTTTCCGGCATATTCCAGAATCGCGCACCAGCCTCCGGGGCCCGGATTTCCGGAGCAGGCACCGTCGGTATAAATGGTAACGGTTTTCATGCCTTACTCCTGCGCTTCGTCCCCGGCAGACAGATTCTCCTCCTCGCGGTCCACCCGCGCGACGGAAATCACACGGCTGCCCTCGTCCAGGCGCATGAGAATGACGCCCTGGGTATCGCGCTTATAGACATTGATCTCAGAAACCGGCGTCCGGATGAGCACGCCGCCGTTTTCAATCAGCATCACGTCGTCCTCCGCGCCGACGATCGCAACGCCTGCGACCTTTCCTGTCTTGGCTGTGAGGTTGTAATTCTTCAGGCCCTTGCCGCCGCGCTGCTGCGGCCGGCGCTGGCCATCTTCTGCAAGGCGCATATACTCGCTGAGCTCCGTGCGCTTGCCGAAGCCGAACTCGGTTACGGTCAGAAGCTGCTTTCCCTCCTCGGAAATGCCGGCGCCGACAATCTCGTCGTCCGCATCCAGGAGCATGCCGCGCACGCCCGCCGCATCGCGGCCCATCACGCGCACATCGCTTTCGTTGAAGCAGATGGCCATGCCATTCGCGCTGGCCAGCATGATGTTCTGCGTGCCGTTTGTCTTCATAACAGCGATCAGCTCGTCGCCGTCCGCGAGCGTCAGCGCGCGGATACCGGCCTTCCGGGCTGTATTGAGGCTTTCCAGCGCCACGCGCTTGACCGTGCCCTGCCGCGTGACAAAGAGCAGATAATCCTCGTCAAAATCGCGGACCGTAATGCCAGCGGTAACCTTTTCTCCGGCCTCCAGGGGGAGGATATTCACAATGTTCGTGCCCTTCGCCGTCCGGCTGGCCTCGGGAATCTGATAGCCCTTGCGGCGATGCACCTTTCCAAGATTCGTGAAGAACAGAAGATAATCGTGCGTGGAGGCGGAGAAGACGCTTTCCACAAAGTCCTCCTCCTTGAGCGTCTGCCCCGTGATGCCGCGGCCGCCGCGCTTCTGGCTGCGGTAGGTCGAGGCCGGAACACGCTTGCAGTAGCCCGCGTGCGAGATGGTAAAGACGCACTGCTCCTCCTCAATGAGATCTTCAATGTCAATTTCGTCCTCGACGTCCTGAATTTCGGTGACGCGGTCGTCGCCGAATTTCTCGCGAAGCTCCAGAAGCTCGTCCTTCAGAACGCCCTTGAGCATCTCCTCGTTGGAAAGAAGGTCCCTGAAATATGCAATGCGCTTTTCAAGCTCCTGATACTCTGCCTCCAGTTTCTCGCGCTCAAGGCCCTGCAGGCTCTTCAGGCGCATATCCAGAACGACCTGCGCCTGAATCTCGGACAGGCCGAAGCGCGCCATGAGGCGCTCCTTGGCATCGTCATAGCTTTCGCGGATAATTTTGATGACCTCGTCGATGTTGTCCTCGGCAATCAGCAGACCCTCGAGCACATGCTGGCGCTCCAGCGCCTTCTTGAGGTCAAACTCTGTCCGCCGTGTGATGATTTCCTCCTGGAAGCGAAGGTATTCGTCCAGAATATGGCGGAGCGAGAGAATTCTCGGCTGGGACTGGTTGTTGACCAGGGCCAGCATCGTCACGCCGAAGGTAATCTGCAGCTGTGTCTGGGCAAACAGACGGTTGAGGACCACCTGCGGATTTGCATCCTTTTTGAGCTCAATCACGATGCGCATGCCGTTGCGGTCCGTTTCGTCGCGCAGGTCTGAAATTCCCTCCAGCCGCTTTTCGCGGACCTGATCGGAGATGGCGGCAATGAGCATCCGCTTATTGACCTGATAGGGAAGCTCGGTCACGATGATGCGCTCGCGGCCCTGGCCGTACTCCTCAAATTCTGTGCGGGCGCGGACGGTAATTTTGCCGCGGCCGGTCGCATAGGCTGCGCGGATGCCGCTGCGGCCCATAATAATGCCCTTTGTCGGGAAATCCGGGCCCTTGATGTACTGCATCAGATCCGCAAGCTCTGCCTCCGGATCGTCCAGAATGCAGACGCAGGCGTCGATGACCTCGCGCAGATTGTGGGGCGGGATATTCGTCGCCATACCGACGGCGATGCCAGACGAGCCGTTTACCAGAAGATTCGGAAAGCGCGAGGGGAGCACGCGCGGCTCCTTCCGGCTCTCGTCAAAGTTCGGGTCCCAGTCCACGGTATCCTTGTCAATGTCCCGGAGCATCTGCGCCGAGAGCTTTGACATTCTGGCCTCCGTATAACGGTAGGCCGCGGGGGGATCGCCATCCACGGAGCCGAAGTTTCCGTGCCCGTCCACAAGCGGATAGCGCATGGAAAAGTCCTGCGCCAGGCGGACCAGCGCGTCATAGACCGACTGATCGCCGTGCGGATGGTAGCGGCCCAGAACGTCGCCCACACAGGTTGCGGACTTTTTGAACGGCTTGTCGCAGGTCAGACCGTCCTCATACATTGCGTAGAGAATTCTTCTGTGTACGGGCTTCAGACCGTCCCGGACATCCGGAAGCGCACGGCCGACGATGACGGACATCGCATAGTCAATATACGAGCGCTGCATCTCATGGACGAGCTCCGACTGAACGATATGCTGCTCGGGGAAGAGAATATCCTCGGGCTTATAATCCTTTTTATGTGCCAAGCTGTTTCTCCTCCTCAGATATCCAGATTCACGACATATTTTGCGTTTTCTTCAATGAATTCCTTTCGCGGCTCCACGGCCTCGCCCATCAGCACGGTGAAGATCTGATCGGCGGCGACCGCATCCTCCAGCGTGATGCGGCGCAGCGTACGGGTCCGCGGGTCCATGGTGGTCTCCCAGAGCTCGTGCGGGTTCATTTCGCCAAGACCCTTGAAGCGGGAAATATCCACCTTGGCGTTGGGGTTGTTCTCGCGCAGCTCGGCGGAAATCTGATCCCGCTCCGGCTCCGAGTAGGCGACCTTCGTCGTCTTTCCGCGCGTGAGCTTGAAAAGCGGCGGAACGGCGGAATAAACATAGCCGTGCTCGATCAGAGGCCGCATAAAGCGGAAGAAAAACGTCAGAAGCAGCGTACGGATATGGCTGCCGTCCACATCGGCATCGGCCATGATGATGACCTTGTGGTAGCGGAGTTTTTCCAGATTGAATTCATCGCCGATGCCCGCGCCGAGCGCGGTGATGACGGGCTGAAGCTTATCGTTTCCGTAGACCTTGTCCGCCCTGGCCTTCTCCACGTTGAGCATTTTGCCCCAGAGCGGAAGAATTGCCTGGAAGCGGGAGTCGCGGCCCTGTGTGGCGGAGCCGCCGGCGGAATCGCCCTCGACGATGTAGATTTCCGTGAGCGCAGGGTCGGTATCGTTGCAGTCGCGGAGCTTGTCCGGCATCTGCCCGGACTCCAGCCCCGTCTTGCGGCGAATGGCCTCCCTTGCCCTGCGCGCGGCCTCGCGGGCGCGGTTGGCCGTCATGGCCTTATCCAGAATCACGCGGGCGACCGCCGGATTTTCCTCCAGAAATTCCGTGAGCTTCTGCGTGACAATGGTATTGACCAGCGTTCGCATGGAGGCGTTTCCGAGCTTTGCCTTTGTCTGGCCCTCGAACTGCGCCTCCGTCAGCTTGACCGAGATGATGGCGGTCAGGCCCTCTCTGACGTCCTCGCCGGTTACCTTGTCCTCGCCCTTGATCAGACCTTTTTTCTGGCCGTAGGCGTTGATGACGCTCGTAAGAGCCCGCTTGAAGCCCTCCTCGTGCATGCCGCCCTCGGGCGTATGGATATCGTTTGCGAAGGAGACGATCGTCTCGGCAAAGGAATCGTTGTACTGAAGGGCAATTTCCGCCGTATCGTCGCCCTTGCTGCCGGCCATGTAGACCACAGTCTCATGAAGCGGCGTCTTGTGGCGGTTATACCAGCGTACAAACTCCCGGATGCCGCCCTCATAGCACATGGAGTCGCAGCGCTCCTTCTGCGGCTTCTGCGCGCTTTCCAGGCGCTCGTCCGAGATGGCGATATGAAGTCCGGCGTTCAGAAACGCCTGCTCGCGCATTCTGATATGCAGCGTCTCATAGTCGTATTCCAGCGTGTCGAACATCTCGGGGTCCGGCTTGAAGGTGACCTTTGTGCCGTGCTGCTGCGTCGTGCCGACGATGCGCATGGGCTGCGTGATGGCGCCGCGGGAGAATTTCATCTGATAGATGCTTCCGTCGCGGCTGACCTCGACCGTCAGCCATTCGGAAAGCGCGTTGACAACCGACGCGCCGACGCCGTGCAGGCCTCCGGAAACCTTGTAGCCCCCGCCGCCAAACTTGCCGCCGGCATGCAGCACGGTATACACAACCTCCAGCGCGGGCTTTCCGGTCTGCGGCTGAATGTCCACGGGAATGCCGCGGCCATCGTCCGTGACGGTGATGGTATTGCCCTCGTTGATGGTAACGGTAACGTTTTTGCAGTAGCCGGCCAGAGCCTCGTCGATGGCGTTGTCGACGATCTCATAGACCAGGTGATGAAGGCCGGATGCACTGGTCGAGCCGATATACATACCGGGCCGCTTGCGCACGGCTTCCAGGCCCTCCAGAACCTGAATCTGGCTGGCGTCGTAGGTTTCACGGACCTGTGTCTGGTTCATTACTTCTTCGTTCATCGATCATGCTCCTTTGTATCTGCCGCGCGGCGCGCGGCGCCGGCGTCCCGGAAGCGCTTTTCCAGAACCGCGGCATTGTACTTTGTCAGGTAGACGCGCTGCAGGCCGTATTCTGCCGTAAGAAGGAAGGATTTTGGAAGCTCCTGCGTGGTCTCCACCAACTCTCCCTGCTCTTGCGCGGCGTGAAGAAAGCGCCTGGTTTTCAGGCTGGCACTTGTATGATCCAGATCAAACACGCCAACCAGCGTCTGATCCCGGACGGTAAAATCATCTCCAATTTGAATGTACATGCTTATTCTGAAATCCTCCCCTGGTGAATCAGAAAGGTCTTTCCGAGTCTGCTGAGCTTCTGCGTTTCGCAGCAGGTGATGAGCACCTGCCCGGTCCGGATCTGATTGAGCACAAAATCCTGCCTGCGCTCATCCAGCTCGGAAAGCACATCGTCCAGAAGCAGGACCGGCTCTTCTCCGGTATCGGAGAGGAAAATGGCGCGCTCGGCAAGCTTCAGGCTGATTGCCGCCGTACGCGTCTGCCCCTGAGAGCCGAAGGCCTTTACGCTCAGGCCGTCCAGACGGACGTCAAAATCGTCCTTATGCGGACCTGTCAGACACTGCCCGGACTCAAGCTCTGCCCGGTAGTGGTTTTCCTGATGGGCAAGAATCTGTGAAAAAATCTCCTGCCGGGAGGCGAAGGGGTCCGTCACGGTAGAAATCGTCTGGTAGCTGAGCTCCAGCTCCTCTTTTCCGCCTGAAAATTCCCGGTGATAGCGCTGGGCCTGCACGCCAAGCTCCCGCAGGTATCTTGCGCGGCTGGAAACGAGAACCGCGCCCATCTGCGCCATGCGGTAATTGAATTCCGGAAGCGGCTCAAGAAGCGACGGATACTCGCGGTAATCGCGCAGAATCCGGAGCTTGCTGTCATAGATGCGCTGATATTCGGAAAGCGCCTTTTCATAGCCGGGCCGAAGCTGGCAGAGCGCCGCATCCAGAAGCTTTCTTCTGCCGGCCGCGCCCTCCTTTAAAATCAGAAGGTCGTCCGGGCAGAACAGGACCGTCGTCAGCACGCCCGGAAGCCCGGCGGCCGAGCGCTGCCGGACGCCGCCAATATAGAGCTGGCGCGGCCGTCTGCCGGAAAACAGAACGGCGCGGATGGACTGCTCCCGTTCCTGCGAATCAAGCGTACACGAAAGATCCGCAAAATCCGCGCCGAAACGGATCAGCTCCTGCGTGCGCGAGGTACGGAAGCTCTTCCCGCTGGAAAGATAATGCACGGCCTCCAAAAGATTTGTCTTTCCCTGCGCGTTTTCCCCGACAATCAGGTTTACGCCGCCGCAGAAGCAAACCTCCAGCTGCCCGTAGTTGCGGAAATCACAAAGCTTCAGCGTATGAAGAATCATGACGGCTGCTCTGTGACCTTCCAGGTATTTCCGAGAAAGCAGACCTCGTCTCCGGTGCGGAGCTTTTTTCCGCGCATGGTGCAGACCTCGCCGTTTACAAGCACCTCGCCGTTCTGGATGAAGGTCTTTGCCATGCCGCCGGACTCCACAGCGTTCGCAAGCTTCATGAAATCCTGGAGTCTGATGAATTCTGTATGAATCGGAACCGGAATCGGCTCCTGGGAAAGCTTTTTTGTAACTCTGACCTTCATGCTCATTCCCCCGCCTTCAGCCGGACCGGCAGAACCATATATGCATAGCGGTCCGACTCTCCGCAGGGCGTCAGGACAACCGGACTCAGACCGTTGTTGAGAAGCAGCATGCACTCGCTGTCCGGAACGGCGCGGAGCGCATCGAGAAGATAGCGGCTGTTGAAGCCGATTTCAAGGTCCTGTCCGTCGCCGGCAACCGGGCAGACGTCGTGCGCCTCGCCGATGGTCGAAACGGAGCGGAGGTCTGCGCTGTTCTCGCCGAAGAGGCAGCGGACCGGACTTTTCAGCTTTTCTGAAATCACGAGGCTGACGCGCTCGATGGAATTCATGAGCTGAGAGACGTTTACGCTCAGGCGGATCGGCTGGTTCTGCGGAAGAACCCTTCTCCAGTCCAGGAACTCGCCCTCCAGAAGCCGGCAGACCAGGGTCGCGCTGCCGACCCGGAAAAGAATCTGGCGGCTGCCAAGGAAAAAGCGGCAGGGCTCCTCGC
>CAKUHJ010000002.1 GCA_934655935.1 uncultured Oscillospiraceae bacterium
TCACCTCGCTGGGCGCGCCCATCATGATGTCCTGGGCGTTCTTGTTCATCGGGAAGGGAATGATCTCGCGGATGGAGTCCTCGCCGGCCAGAAGCATGACCATGCGGTCAATGCCCGGCGCAATGCCCGCGTGGGGGGGCGCGCCGTAGCAGAAGGCGTTGTACATGGCCGGGAACTTGGACTTGACGTCCTCCTCGCCGAGACGGACCAGCTGGAAGGCCTTGATCATGATCTCGGGGTCGTGGTTCCGGACCGCGCCGGAGGAAAGCTCCACGCCGTTGCAGACCAGGTCGTACTGCTGCGCGGTAATCGTCAGCGGGTCAATTTTCCCGCGGATGGCCTGGTCGAGCGTTTCTGCGCCGCCGCCGGGCATGGAGAACGGGTTGTGGCAGAACTCCAGCTCGCCGGATTCCTCGCCGATTTCATACATCGGGACGTCCACAACCCAGCAGAATTCATAGCGCTCCTTGTCCATATGGCCGGGCACAGCCGCGCCCAGCTTGTTGCGGAGAACGCCCGCCGTCTTGATGGCCGCCGTGCGCTTGCCCGCCGCCACGCCAACAAAGCAGCCGGGCTGGAGGCCGAGCGCGGCCTTCACAGCCCCGGCATGCGGCTGGACGAACTTTGCAACGCCGCCGGCCAGAGTTCCGTCGGCCTCGACCTTGAACCAGTAGGGCTTGCTGCCGGCCTGGACCTCGACGTCGGCGCAGAGCTTGTCAATCTGCTTGCGCGTCAGCTCGCATCCGGGCACGACGATTGCCTTGACCACATTGCCCTCGGCGAAGGGCGCAAACTCGCTGCCCTTGACCAGCTCCGTCATATCCTGCAGCACCAGGTCAATCCGGAGATCGGGCTTGTCCGAGCCGTAGGTTTCCAGCGCGTCCTTGTAGGCAATGCGCCTAAAGGGCGCTGTGGAGGCGACGTGATACTTGCCGTATTTGGCAAAGATGGGCGGGAAGACGTCCTCAATCACGGCAAACACATCGTCCTGGCCCGCGAAGGACATTTCCATATCCAGCTGATAGAATTCGCCGGGGCTGCGGTCGCCGCGGGCGTCCTCGTCGCGGAAGCAGGGCGCAATCTGGAAATAGCGGTCAAAGCCGGAGGTCATGAGCAGCTGCTTGAACTGCTGCGGCGCCTGCGGCAGGGCGTAGAACTTGCCGGGATGCTTTCTGGCCGGCACGAGATAGTCGCGCGCGCCCTCCGGGCTGGAGGCCGTGAGGATCGGCGTGGTGATCTCCAGGAAGTCGTGCTCCATCATCGCCTTGCGGATGGCGGCGACAACGCTGCAGCGCAGAATGATGTTCTGCTTGACCGCGGGATTTCTCAGGTCCAGATAGCGGTATTTGAGGCGCTGGGTCTCGTCGGCCTCGCGGCTGCGGTTGATTTCAAACGGCAGCTCATTGTAGCGGCAGCGGCCGAGCACCGTGACGCTCTGCGGCACCACCTCAATCTCGCCCGTGGGCTGATTGGGGTTCTTGCTGGCGCGCTCGCGCACCACGCCGGTCACAGAAATGGTCGATTCCTTGTTGATGCCCTTGAAGACGTTCATCATGTCCTCGGTTTCCACAACGAGCTGGGTCGTGCCGTAGAAATCGCGCAGCACCACAAAGGCGAAGTTGCTGCCGACAATGCGGATATTCTCCAGAAAGCCTGCCAGCGTGACGGTTTTGCCCGCGTCCGCAAGCCGGAGCTGGCCGCAGGTATGGGTTCTTGACTGTGTCATGGTAAAATTCCTTCCTTTTACTCTGAATGATTTTTTCAAGCCTCGGACCTGAGAATGGTTCCCTTCCGGTCCTCAGCCATCTGCGCAAGGATTCTCCCGGCGGCCTCCTCCTGGGAAAGCGCGCGCTGCTCGCCTGTGGAAAGGTCCTTCAGGGACACCGTGCCGGCGGAAATTTCATCCTCGCCGAGGAACACGGCAAAGCGCACGCCGAGCCGGTCCGCATACTGAATTTTGGCCTTGAACTTCTTGTTCTCGGTATAAAGCTGCGTGCGGACGCCGCGCGCGCGGAACGAGGTGGCAAGCTTTATGGCGGCGGAAAGATCCTCCGTCATCGGGAAAATCATCACATCCGCCGGCGCGGCGCGGCGCGCGTCGTTGAGAAGCTGCTGCTCGCTGAGCACGTAGAACAGCCTTGTCAGGCCAATGGAAATGCCGACGCCGGGCAGCGGCTTGTCGATATAATAGCCCGCAAGGTTGTCGTAGCGTCCGCCCGAGCAGACCGAGCCGATTTCCGGATGGTCCAGAAGCATCGTCTCATAGACCGTGCCGGTATAGTAATCCAGGCCGCGGGCAATGGTGAGATCCACGGCGAAATTCTCCTCCGGCACGCCGAACTCCGCAAGATAGCCGGTCACGATTTTCAGCTCGTCCAGGCCCAGGTCAAACGTCTCGTTCCGGCCGCGGTATGCCTCAAGCGCGCAGAGCACATCCGCATTCCTGCCGCGGATGGCCATGAAGCGGAGAATTTCCTCCGCCTGCTCCGGCTGCGCGCCGCATTCGGAAAGCAGCAGCTGCCGGACGTTGTCGGCCCCGATTTTGTCAAGCTTGTCTACCGTGCGCATGATTGCGCCGGACTGCTCCGCGAGCCCCAGCATCGCATAGAAGCCGCTCAGGAGCTTGCGGTTGTTGACCTGAATCTGGAACCGGCGCAGGCCGAGAGTCGAGAAGGTCCGGTAGATAATGGACGGGATTTCCGCCTCGTTGACGATGGACAGCTTCCCGTCGCCGATGATGTCGATATCCGCCTGATAGAACTCGCGGAAGCGGCCGCGCTGCGCCCGCTCGCCGCGGTATACCTTGCCGATCTGATAGCGGCGGAAGGGGAAACTCAGCTCGCCGTAGTGCAGGGCGACATACTTTGCCAGCGGCACGGTCAGGTCAAAGCGGAGGGCAAGATCGCTCTCGCCCTTCTGGAAGCGGTAAATCTGCTTTTCGGTCTCGCCGCCGCCCTTTGCCAGCAGCACGTCGGCCGCTTCGATCACCGGGGTGTCCAGCGGGGTGAAGCCGTACAGGCTGTAGGTTTCGCGCAGCGTCTGCATCATCGCCTCCATCTGCAGCTGCGGCTTCGGCAGCAGCTCCATAAAGCCGGAGAGCGTATGCGGTCTGATTCTTTCCATAGATTGATTCCTTTCCTCCTGAATAAAAAAAGATGCTCTCATCCCGCACTTTGGGACGAAAGCATCCGATGCTTCGTGGTACCACCCAAATTCAGAGGCAGAGCCTCCCTCTTTCTGTGCCTGCGGGGCACAGGACCGGCAATTTCGAAGCAGGCGCTTCTTATATGCATGCTCCGCGGACGTCCTTCGCGGCAGCGCCATAGAGACCTTTCAGCAAGCGGTCCCCTCTCTGCATGGCGGGATGCCGGTACTGCTTCCGCATCGTCGCAAAACGGCTCCTCAGCGGAGCGTCTTTCTGGATTTGACCATCATGCGCCAGTCCAGATCGCCGCGCTGCAGGCCAAGGATGAGCATTTCCGCCGTGGCAAGGTTCGTCGCGCACGGGACGTTGTAGGTATCGCACAGGCGGAGCGTGCGCATGATCCGCTGATCCTCCCAGGGGTCGGTGTCGTTGGGATCGGCGAACATCAGGACCATGTCCACCTCGTTATAGGCAATCCGCGCGTCGACCTGCTGGTGCCCGCCCTGATTCTTGGACAGGAAGAGCGCAACCGGCAGCCCCGTCGCCTCAGAGACCAGCCGTCCCGTCGCCGCGGTGGCAGAAAGCGCGTGCTTGGACAGGATGCTTTTATAGGCCGTGCAGAACTGCACCATCAATTCCTTTTTCTTGTCATGTGCCATCAGGGTGATGTTCATCGTTCACAGCTCCTTTACCTCGCGTCAGAATTTCATCAGCTTCACACGCTGGCCGCACAGGCGGCGGGAAATATTCAGGCAGGCCAGCGCCGCGCCCGCAAAGCTGACCTGCACCAGCGGCTTTCCGGCCGCCGCGGCAAGCGTCACCGACGGGTCCTCCGGCACAAGGCCCAGAAGCGGCAGGCCGACGCTGTCCATCAGGTCGTCCACCGTCGCATGCATGCGGGAAAAAAGCTTGGGATTCACGCGGTTGACAATCAGCCGCGCGCCGCCGCAGCCCTGCAGCTCCAGAAGCTCCGCAGCCCGCGCCGCGTCGCGCACGGAGGCCGGATCGGCCAGGGAGACAATCAGCCGCTCGTCCGCCGCGCAGCCCGCCAGCCGGAACAGCGGCCCCACGCCCGCCGGCGCATCGAGCAAAATCCAATCAAACTGCGCGCGGGCCTTTTCCATCAATTGCAGGAAGGCCGGCTCGTCCACCTGCTCCTCCGTCTCGGAAACCGGCGCAGTCAGCATCCGCAGGCCCGCGAGGTCCGGGTGCGCAGCCGCGTCCGAAAGCGCGTACTCTCCGCGCATCAGCGCGGTGAACGGAAGCGCCGCCTCCTCGGACATGCCGAGCGCAATGTCGAGATTGCGCAGCCCGACGTCCAGATCGACGCACAGCACGCTCTGCCCGTCCAGCGCAAGGCAGCTGCCCAGGGCCGCGCAGATAGAGGTTTTGCCGGTTCCGCCCTTGCCGGAGACCACCGCCGCAAGCTTACCCAAGACGCAAACCTCCCAAACGGATATTTAGCTACATTATATACGAGCCACGGCAGAAATTCAAGCGCATACTTTCCCGAATCACGGATTTCGTTCTAGCTTGTCCCGCCCGCGCATAAAATAAAAGCGGGAAGGAGTGGATGCCATGAAAAAAAGCGCGGAACGGGCCTTTTGCCTTGGCCTCGTGCTCTTTGCGGCGCTCATCCGCCTCCTGTGCGCCATGCAGGCGCTGCCGGAACCGGCGGACGAGCCCGGCGTTCTCACGCTCCGCATCGCTTCTGCGGACCCCGCGCCTGTGCCGCAGACGCCGGTACGCGAGGTCCGCGCCGTCGAGGTGCCGATGCCGCTCTGCTTTTCCGCCGCCGAGGCCGGGGAAATTCCGGTCGGCGGCGCCTGCAGCTACAGCTTTGACAAGGCTGCGCTTCTTACACAGCGCACAGCCCTGGATTTCTCCGGCGACGGGCCGAAGGTCCTCATCGTCCATACGCACTCCAGCGAGGCCTATACGCAGGAGGCGGGCTTTGAATACACGCCGAGCGACCCGCTGCGCACCGAGGATGCGCGCTGCTCCGTAATCCGCGTGGGGCAGGAGCTGGCCGAGCGCCTGAACGAGGCCGGGATTGAAACCCTGCACGATTCCGCCCTGAACGACTACCCCAACTACAACGGCGCATATGAGCGCATGCGCCAGACCATTTCTGCCTACCTCGCGGAATATCCCTCCATCCAGATGGTGCTGGACGTCCACCGGGACGCCGCCTCCGACGCCTCCGGCGCGCCCGCCGCGCTTTCCAGCACGCAGTCCGGCGAGCGCTGCGCGCAGCTGATGCTGGTCGTCGGCACGGACCAGGGCGGCCTTTCCCATCCGGACTGGCAGGAAAATCTGGCAAACGCCCTGAAGCTGCAGGCGCTTCTGAACCGGAGCGCGCCGGGCCTGTGCCGGGCGCTGGATCTGCGGACCGAACGCTTCAACCAGCACCTGACCCCGGGCTCGCTGCTGATTGAATTCGGCTCGACCGGAAATACGCTGACCGAGGCCCTGCGCTCGGCGCGCATCTTCGCGGACGCGCTTTCTGCGTTTATTCTCGCCGGGCAGGCCGAGCCGCAGGCCGGATAACAAAGAAGCGGGATGCGCCGCCGAAACTGCGGCACATCCCGTGAGACTGTCAAAATACTGCCGGCGCCCGCCTCAGGCCTCCCCGCCCTCCAGGCTGGCCGCGACAAACGCGCGGAACAGCGGATGCGGGCGGTCCGGGCGGCTCTTGAACTCCGGATGGAACTGGCAGCCGACAAACCATTTCTTTTCCGGCAGCTCCACCACCTCGACCAGGCGTCCGTCCGGCGAGAGGCCTGAGAGCTTCATGCCGGCGCTTTGCAGCTGCGCGCGGAAATCGTTGTTGAACTCATAGCGGTGGCGGTGGCGCTCCGAAATTTCCGTCTCGCCGTAGGCCCGGCAGGCCTGGGAGTCCGGCGCAAGCACGCACGGATACTTGCCCAGGCGCATGGTGCCGCCCTTGTCGGTAACGCCGCGCTGGTCCGGCATCAGCGCCACGACCGGATGAGAAGCGTCCGGCTGGAACTCCGCGCTGTGCGCGTCCGCCCAGCCGAGCACATGGCGTGCAAACTCAATGACGGCAATCTGCATGCCAAGGCAGATGCCAAGATACGGCAGATCCCGCTCGCGCGCGTACTGTGCGGCCAGGACCATCCCCTCGACGCCCCGGTCGCCAAAGCCGCCGGGCACCAGGATTCCGCTGCAGTCATGCAGCGTCTCGTCCAGATTCTCCCGCGTCAGGCGCTCGGAGTCCACCCAGCGGATACCGACCTGCGCGTCGTTGGCCGTGCCTGCGTGAAACAGCGCCTCCACCACGCTGAGATACGCGTCGTGAAGCTCTGTATACTTTCCGACCAGCGCAATCTGCACCTGCCGGTGCGCATGCTTGATTCTGTCCACCATGGCCTCCCAATGGCGCATATCCGGCTCGCCGATGTCAAGGGAAAGCTTCCGGCAGACCACGCGGCACAGGCCCTCGCGCGCAAGCAGCAGCGGCACCTCGTAGAGCGTGGAGGCCGTCAGATTCGGAATGACGCAGTCCGGCTCGACATTGCAGAACAGCGCCAGCTTCCAGCGAATCTCGTCCGAGATGGGTCCTGCCGTCCGGCATACCAGCACGTCCGGCTGGATGCCCATGGACAGAAGCTCCTTGACCGAATGCTGCGTGGGCTTGCTCTTCAGCTCGCCCGAGCCCGGAATGGAGACGATCAGCGGCACATGAATGTAGAGCACGTTCTCCCGTCCGACCTCGACGGCCATCTGCCGGATGGCCTCCAGGAAGGGCTGGCTCTCGATATCGCCGACGGTGCCGCCGATTTCCGTAATCACAATGTCCGTCTTTCCGTCGTCCATGGAGAGAATCCGGCGCTTGATTTCATCGGTCACATGGGGGATGATCTGCACCGTTCCGCCGAGGTAGCCGCCCTGGCGCTCGCGGTGCAGCACGCTCCAGTAAATCTTGCCGGAGGAGACCGAGCAGCTTTCGCTCAGCGCCTCATCGACAAAGCGCTCATAGTGGCCCAGGTCCAGGTCGGTTTCCGCGCCGTCGTCGGTGACGAAAACCTCCCCGTGCTGATAGGGGCTCATCGTGCCGGGGTCCACATTCAGATAGGGGTCGAGCTTCTGGTTCTTCACCCGCAGGCCGCACTGCTTCAGAAGCCTTCCAAGGCTCGCCGCGCAGATGCCCTTTCCAAGGCCGGACACGACGCCGCCGGTCACAAAAATATATTTCATGTGCTTGTCTCCTCCATTCAACTCCTCAAAAAAGCGTTTTCTCAGACGGAAAACAGCAGCTCCCGGAAGCTCGGATAGGGCCAGAACTTCGTGGCAGTCACAGCCTCAAGCTGATCGATGGTCCGGCTCAGCGTTTCCATCCGCGCCGCAATTTCATCATGGTAATAGCCGAGCCTGCGCTCCATCGCGGCGGACTGCGGCGCGGTTTCCAGCGCCGTTTTCAGCGCCAGCGTCTGCTTCAGGAGCGTATCACTCAGAAGGCTGACCGTGCTCAGAAGCGAAGACTCAACCTGGGAGGATATTCCGCTCAAGGCCGCGTTTTTATGAAGAATGGTCTGGCTGAGCGCGTCCTGATACTCCCGCGCGGAGTTCAGGAGCTCATGCTGCACCATATCCACAAGCGTGGAGGCCTCAATGTGCAGAATCTTGCAGTACTTTTCCATGTGGATTTCATGCCGCGCGCGCATCTCCTCCTCGGAATAGACGCCCTGCCCGGTCAGAAGCGCAACGTTCTTGGGCAGCATGTACGCCGGCAGCGCCTGCGCCGTATTCTTGAGATTGGCAAGGCCGCGGCGCTTGGCCTCCTGCACCCAGGCCTCCTCATAGCCGTTGCCGCCAAAGATAATCCGGCGGTGCTCGGTAAAGGTCTCGCGGATGAGCTCATGAAGCGCGGTATGGAAATCGTCCGTGTTTTCAAGCGTCTCATAGAACGTATCCAGCTCCTGCGCCATGATGGCGTCAAGGATGGTGACCGGCCCGGCAATGGACTGGCTCGAGCCCGGCATACGGAACTCGAACTTGTTGCCCGTAAAGGCCAGCGGCGAGGTCCGGTTGCGGTCCGTGGTATCCTGCGGAATGGAAGGCAGCACGTCGACGCCGATGCGGAGCTTGCGGCGCTCCGCGCCGACATAGTCGCTGCCGTCCGTGATGGCGTCGATGATCTCCTCAAGCTCCTTGCCGAGGAAGACCGAAATAATGGCGGGCGGCGCTTCCTGCGCGCCCAGGCGGTGATCGTTGCCCGCGAAGGCGACCGAGCAGCGCAGAAGCTCCTGATACTCGTCTACGCCCTTGATAAACGCGGCCAGGAACAGCAGGAACGTCGCGTTCTGCTCCGGCGTCTTGCCCGGAGAGAACAGATTTACGCCCGTATCGGTGCAGAGCGACCAGTTGATGTGCTTGCCGGAGCCGTTGACGCCCGCGAAGGGCTTTTCATGCAGCAGGCAGACCAGTCCGTTCCGCTCCGCGACGTTCTTCATGACCTCCATGGTCAGCTGGTTCTGATCGTTGGCGGTATTGGCGTCAGTAAAGATCGGCGCCATCTCATGCTGGCTGGGCGCGACCTCGTTGTGCTTGGTCTTGGAGAGCACGCCAAGCTTCCACAGCTCCTCGTCCAGCTCCTTCATGTACGCCGCCACGCGCGGGCGGATTGCGCCGAAGTAGTGGTCGTCCAGCTCCTGGCCCTTGGGCGGCTTCGCGCCGAAGAGCGTGCGCGAGCACATCTGCAGATCCTCGCGGCGGCAATAAAGCGCCTTGTCGATCAGGAAATACTCCTGCTCCGCGCCGACCTGCGGCGTCACCTTCTGCACAGCATTCTGCTCGAACAGCCCAAGCACGCGCACCGCCGCGCGGCTGAGCGTGCCCATGGAGCGCAGCAGCGGCGTCTTCTTATCCAGCGCCGCGCCGGAATAGGAGCAGAAAACCGTCGGAATGCAGAGGCTTCCGTCCTTGATAAAGGCGAACGACGTGGGGTCCCAGGCGCTGTAGCCTCTGGCCTCAAAGGTCGCGCGCAGACCGCCCGAGGGGAAGCTGGACGCATCCGGCTCGCCGCAGACAAGCTCCTTGCCGGAAAAGTCCATAATCACGCGGCCGCCGCCGGCGTTTTTGATGAAGCTGTCATGCTTCTCTGCCGTCACACCCGTCAGCGGCTGGAACCAGTGGGTATAATGTGTTGCGCCGTGCTCCAGCGCCCAGGTCTTCATGGCGTCGGCGATGTCGTTCGCCGCGGAGAGCGGGAGCTCGCTGCCCGACTGCAGGCAGTCGCGCCAGACCTTCATCGCGTTATGCGGAACGTACTGCTCCATGGCGTGCTCGTTGAATACCATTGAGCCAAACAGCTCCGGAATGCGCCCCTTTTCACTCATGACTGCTTCCTCCTTTATTCTTTCCCTTGAGATTTGATTGCATCTTCTATATTATTCTTCTATATTTTTATACGCCGCTTGCGCCGTAATTGGACAGCACCCGCGCCGAGGGGTCTTTCACATCGCAGCCGGCCCAGCTCCGGTTCGGCATCCAGAAATCCTTTACCATCTGCGCCTGGCCGGGATAATACTTTTCAAACAGCTCCCGGTACAGAAGGCTTTCCTTTGTAAACGGCTGCGCAAAGGAATAGGCCCTGCGCTTTTGCTCGAACTCCGCGTCGGTATAGGTCTGCTCTGCCAGCTCCTTGAGGTCGTCCACCATGGAATGGCCGACCGCGTCGGAAAATGCCGCCTTCTGCCGCCAGAGAATGTCCTCCGGCAGAATATGGTCCTCCGCAAAGGCCTGCCGCAGAAGGTATTTTCCCATGCCCCAGCGGTTGACCTTCCACTTGGGGTCCACCTGCATCACATATTTTACAAAATCCAGGTCTCCGAAGGGCACCCGCGCCTCCAGAGAGTTCACGGAAATGCAGCGGTCGGCCCGAAGCACATCGTACATATAAAGCTCGTCCACCCGCTTTTTGGCCTCCTGCTGGAAGGCCTCCGGCGAGGGCGCAAAGTCGGTATATTTATAGCCGAACAGCTCGTCGGAAATTTCGCCGGTCAGCAGCACCCGCACGTCGGTTCTTTCGTGAATCGCCTTGCAGCACAGATACATGCCGATGCTGGCGCGGATGGTGGTAATGTCATAGGTTCCAAGCAGGGAAACCACCGTTTCCAGGGCGTCCAGCACCTCCTGCCGGGTCATGATGACCTCCGTATGCTCGGAGCCGATAAAATCGGCGACCTCTCTTGCATACTTGAGGTCAATGGGGTCAAGGTCCATGCCGATGGCAAACGTGCGGATTTTCTTTCCCAGGAGCTTTGCCGAAATGGCGCAGACCAGGCTGGAATCCAGGCCGCCGGAGAGCAGGAAGCCCAGCGGCGCGTCCGCGTCCAGGCGCTTTTCCACGCCCGCAATGAGCTTTTCGCGGATGTTTTTTACAATCTCCTCCGGCGCATCCGGAAGATAGGCCGGAACCGTGGTCAGATCCGCGTAGCGGACAAACTGGCCGTCGCAGTAGTAATGTCCCGGCGGGAACGGCATGATGCGCGCGCACAGGCCGACCAGGTTCTTCGCCTCGCTGGCAAATATGACGCCGCCGTCTTCCAGGAAGCCGTAAAACAGGGGCCGGATGCCGATGGGGTCGCGCGCGGCAATCAGCGTATTGCGGACCGAGTCGTAGATGATCATTGCGAACTCCGCGTCCAGCATGGAGAACATGGAAAGTCCATACTCGCGGTACATCGGCAGGATGATCTCGCAGTCCGACTCGCTTACAAAGCGGTATTTTGCCTGCAGCGCAGCGCGCTGGCGGCGGAAGCCGTAAAGCTCGCCGTTGCACACGGCCATGTCGCCGCCCAGGTGGAACGGCTGCATGCCTTCTTCATGCAGGCCCATAATGGCGAGCCTGTGGAAGCCCAGCATGCCGCTGCCCGCCCGCTCCAGACGCGTCGCGTCCGGGCCGCGGGAAACCGTGCGTGCAAAGAAGGGCCGGACCCTTTCCTCTGAAAGCCTTGGGGAAGAAAAACCGATGATGGAACACATAAAAAAGCACCTCCGAAGTGTGACAGCGACTCCTAAACTTTAGGACGAATCGCTGCGCATCCGTGGTGCCACCTAATTTGCTGAAATATCAGCCACTTTGCAGGGCTCAGGCAAGCCCCTGTGCATTAACGCCGCACGCCGCGTCTTACCTACTGGCGCCCCGCCCCGCATGGGACACAGGCCGTTCAGCTCGCTGCTCCCGGGTGTTCTTTCCGCCGCCTGCATGCATCGGGCTCTCACCGCCCCCGACTCGCTGCAGCCGCATTGGCCGCGTACTTTTCCCGTTCTTCGCATTTCCCTTTATTGATTTAAAGCGTTCGCCCGCTTCAAAAAATATGTTCAGATTCTACTACCACAGCCGCCATCCGTCAAGAGCGCACTTCTTACAAAAAATGTCTTTCTCTTCCCCACAAAATGTGCATTTCCGACAACCGCCCTTTTCCGGGCCGGCCCGCAGACAGGCCGGCCCGGCGGCTTTTTTACTTCAGCTCCCGCAGAATCGCGCACAGGAGCTTCCAGGTGCGCTCCGCCGAGGAAACGGACATCCGCTCTCTCGGCGTATGGATATCCTGCAGATCCGGCCCGAAGGAAACGCAGTCAAGCTCCGGCAGACCCGCGGAAAACAGCCCGCATTCCAGGCCTCCGTGGATGAGCTTGACCACGGGCTTTTTCCCGGTCTGCGCCTCATAGACGCGCACCGCCGTCTCGCGCAGCTGCGAATCCTGCCGGTACTCCCAGGCGGGATAGGCCCCGCTCAGCTCGATCTGCGCGCCGAGCGCGGCGGCCAGCGCCTCCAGCCGCGCAAGCAGAAGCTCCTTCTGCGAGGCAAACACGCTCCGCACCGAAACCACCGCGCGCATCGCGCCGTGCTCCACGCGGAAAATGCCAAGATTGCTGGACGTCTGCACCAGGCCGGGGAAGGCTGCGCTCATCTCCGCCACGCCGTTCGGCGTCAGAAGCAGGAACTGCGTCACCTTCTCTGCCGAGGCCGCGCTCAGGGCCGTCTGTGCCTGCCCGCAGGCCGTCAGCCCGAGGCGGAGTTCCGGGTCGCACTGCGCATATTCCGCCTGCAGCGCCGCATCCAGCGCCGTGATGAGCGCCTGCGCCCTGGGAAGGCTCCCCTCCTCCAGCGCGACCAGCGCCTGCGCGTCCGGCGCGATTGCGTTGTCCTTGTTGCCGCTCCGGGCCGAAACCAGCCGCGCGCCGGCTCCGCGCAGCGCGTGCAGCGCTCTTCCAAGCACAATCGCCGCGTTGGCCCGGCCCTTGTCAATCTCCTCGCCGGAATGCCCGCCGCGCAGGCCCGAGACACGAAGCTCTGCAAGCACGCCCTCTGCCGCCTCTTCTGTCAGCGGCAGAGAAAAGCTTGCCTTCGCGCCGCCGGCGCAGCCGGCGGTGAACACGCCCTCGTCCTCAGAATCGAGGTTCAGCATCCGCCGCCCGCGCAGGAGGGAGAAATCCAGCGCGTGCGCGCCATACATGCCGGTCTCCTCGTCCACGGTGAAAAGCGCCTCAAGGGGAGGATGCGCAAGCGACGCGTCGTCCAGCACCGCCAGCATCATCGCCACCGCAATCCCATCGTCCGCGCCTAGGGTCGTGCCGTCGGCGGAAATAAAATCGCCGTCCACGCGCAGCCGAAGGCCGTCCCTGGTAAAGTCGAAATCGCTGTCCGGCGCCTTTTCCGCCACCATATCCAGGTGGCCCTGCAGAATTACGGGCGCAGAGGCCTCATAGCCCGCGGTGCCGTCCTGATAGATGACGACGTTGTTCATCTCATCCTGATACCAGCGCAGGCCTCTTTCCCGGGCGAAACGGACGCAGTAATCGCTGATGGCCTTGGTGTTCCCCGAGCCGTGCGGAATGGCGCAGATATCCTCAAAAAAGTGCAGCACGGACCTTGGCTCCAGGTGCTCCAGAACTCGCATAAAGCATTCTCCCCTCAGTTCAGTTTTTCAAAATCCTCCGCGCCATGCTTGCACAGCGGGCAGATATAATCGGCAGGCAGCTCCTCGCCCTCGTAGACAAAGCCGCAGATCTTGCAGACCCAGCCCGTCTTCTTTTCCAGCGTCACGGGCTTCGGCTTGACATGCGCGTGGTAGAACGCATAGCTCATGGACGCGGCGCCGGAGAGCACAGCGGCCTCCGTAACATCGGCGAGGAAGAGCGTGTGCGTGCCAAGGTCGACGCTCTGCGTGACGCGGGCAGAAATAAAGGCGTTCGCGCAGTCCGGAAGATAGCAGAGCCCGTTGCGGCTGCGCGGCATGGCCGTAACGCCGGCAAACTTGTCCGTATCCCGGCCGGACTGGAAGCCATAGTGCTGGAAAATGGCGAAGGGCGCGTCCGTTGAAAGCGTGCAGACGTTGAAAACGCCGGTCTTGAGAATCATATCGTGCGTCAGGTTGGCCTTGTTGACCGTGACGGAAATCCGCTTCGGCGTGTCCGTCAGCTGCATGGCGGTGTTGACGATGCAGCCGTTGTCCCGGTTCCCGTCGCGCGCGGTCAGGACATACAGGCCATAGGTGAGCTGGAAGAAGGCGCCCGGTTCGATGGGATGCGCCGCCTCGTGCACAATGGGCGCGGGATGGTCCATCGTTTCATACAGGCTCCTGGCCAGGGCGCACAGCTGCTCGCGCTGCGTGGCCTTGACCGAGGATCTGATGGTCACGGTCTCGTCGAGAATGGTGCATTTTTTGAGCTTTGAAAGCTCCGCGCGCATCAGCCCGCCCGCCGTCGGCGCCCAGGAGCCGTTTTCAACCAGGGCGATGGTCCGGTTCTGCAGATTGTGATTCACAATGTCATGAAGCAGGTTCTCCATGCTGACAAAGATACCGGCGTTGTAGGTTGTGGACAGGAAGACCAGGTGGCTTGCGCGGAAGCATTCGGAGACGATGACGCTCGCGTGGGTGACGGACGCGTCGTAAATCCGGACGTCCCGCACGCCGAGCTCTGCAAGCTCAGAGGCCAGGATATTCGCGGCGTTCTCCGTATTGCCGTAGACCGAGGCATAGACGATCACAACCGCCTGCGCCTCCGGCTGGTAGGTCGCCCAATGGACATATTTGTCGATAAACCAGCCGATGTCCTTCCGCCAGACCGGTCCGTGCAGGGGGCAGATGGTCTCAATCTCAATTGTGGCCGCCTTCTTCAGAAGCGCCTGCACCTGCGTGCCGTACTTGCCGACAATGTTCGTATAATAGCGCCGCGCATCGTCCAGCCACTCGGTCTGGAACGGCAGCTCGTCGGCAAAGAGGTTTCCGTTCAGCGCGCCGAACGTGCCGAAGGCGTCTGCGGAAAAGAGCGTCTTGCTGGTGGTATCGTAGCTGACCATGGCCTCCGGCCAGTGCACCATCGGCGCCATGACAAAGGCGAAGGTGTGCCGCCCGGTGCACAGCGTATCCATCTCACCGACCAGGACCGCACGGCTGTCAATATCAAAGGTGAAGAAGTTCCGGATCATCTCCAGCGTCTTGCGGTTGCAGACAATCCTGACCTCCGGATAGCGGAGCACAACCTCCTCCATCGTCGCGCAGTGGTCCGGCTCCATGTGATTGACGACCAGATAATCCAGCTTCCGGCCGTTCAGCACATGCGCCAGATTCTCAAAGAACAGGCCACTGACCGACTTGTCCACCGTGTCGAGCAGCACGGTCTTTTCGTCGAGCAGCACATAGGCGTTGTAGCTGACGCCGCGCGGCACGGGATAAACGTTTTCAAACAGGGAAAGCCGCCGCTCGCTCGCACCGACCCAGTACAGATCCTCGTGAACCTTTTTGACACAATACATGGTGATTCCTCCGTGTGATTATTTTAGTAACAGTTCTTATTATTAAAATAGCATACTTCGCAGGAAAAAGCAACCGGATTCTGACGGTTCAGCCGTTTTTTTCTGCCGGGCTTCCGGGACGGCGATGCAGAAACTCAGAAAAGGCGTCCAGCCGCTCGGTCAGAGGCTTGATAGAGGCGAAGCGGAAGAAGCCCGCCCGGCTCTGCATCCGGCGCTGGAAGGCCTGAAGGTCCACAGATTCATACACGTTTTTGTCAATCTCCGCAGCCTTTTTGTGCAGCAGCGTCCCCAGATGCAGGGAAAACGCAAAATCAATCAGGAAGACGCCGAAGCAGACGCCGACAATGAAGGAAAACAGCGGATGCGCCACAAACCATTCCACCAGACGCCGCAGGCGCGGATAGAGCAGAAAATAGTAAACTGCCGACAATACGCCCCAGAAGAAGGTAAACAGCGGGCAGATAATCCCCTGAATATTGCCCCAGCAGTGGGAGTAATCCCAAAGCCGGATGCCCATCACATGAATGCTGACCACGCCTACAATGTATTCAATCAGCGTCATCGCCAGCGCCATGATCGCGAACATGACAAAATAGTAGCCCACGCTTCCGGAAAAGCTGCCGAAAACCGGCGCCTCCAGCTCCGATAGGATGAACAGCACCAGCGTCCCGATGCCGTAAAGCGGCACGCAGGGGCCAAACAGGAAGCCGGGGTTGAGCCATTTCCGCTCCGGATTGGAGCCGGAGAAAAAGCGGCGGAACACCAGCTCCAGCACCCAGCCCGCAACCGAGCCGAAGAAAAACAGGAACACGGCAATCAGGAAAATCTGAAATTTCGACATATGGCTTCCTCCCATCCACAGGTATTCTCAGTGTACCACGCCCCATCCGGCTTTGCAAGGTTGCTTTTTCCCGCGCTGTGCGTTACGATATAAAAAACAGGAGGAGACGCAAGCATGAAAAAAGCCTTTCAAATCATCGGAATCTGCCTTCTGGCGCTGCTGGTGCTTGCAGGCGCCTATGTGGGGTATGTATTTCTCGCCTACCACCGGATTGAAGACCGCCAGACGCTCGCCGTCCAGAGCGATACCGCGCGCGCCATGGAGCCCGCGCAGACCTATACGCTTCTGTCCTGGAACATCGGCTTCGGGGCCTATACGCAGGATTTCAGCTTCTTTATGGACGGCGGAACGCAGTCCTGGGCCGAAAGCGAGCCCGCGCTGCAGGAAAATCTGACCGCCATCGGCCAGCTTCTTACTGCGCAGCAGGCAGACCTTGTTCTTCTGCAGGAGGTTGACGTCGACTCCACCCGTACCTACCACGTGGATGAACGCGAGGTCCTTCTTCGCCAGTACGGCACGCAGGGCCGCTCGTGTGTGTTCGCGCAGAACTATGATTCCCCGTTTCTGCTTTATCCGTTCACCCAGCCGCATGGCGCTTCAAAATCCGGGCTCGTGACTGCCGCTGATTTTGCAGTTTCCTCCGCGCAGAGGCGGAGTCTGCCGCTCGAGGGCGGCTTCCGCAAGCTTCTGGACCTTGACCGCTGCTACAGCGTCAGCCGGATTCCGGTCCAGAACGGGAAGGAGCTCTGCCTGTATAATCTGCACCTGTCCGCCTATACCTCGGACGGCAGCATCGCCGACGAGCAGCTCCGCCTTGTTCTGGCGGACATGCAGGCAGAGTACGAAGCGGGCAACTATGTCATCGGCGGCGGCGATTTCAACAAGGACCTGCTTCCCGGCGGCAGCGAGGCCTGGTTCGGCGTCAGCCTGGAAGGCTACAGCTGGGCCCAGCCCATCCGGACGGAGCTTCTGGAGGGTACCGGCCTTCAGCTGGCCGCGCCGCTTGACCCGGAGCAGCCGGTCCCCTCCTGCCGCAATGCCGACGCACCCTACGGCACGCCCGGCCAGCTGCTCCTGACTGTCGACGGCTTCCTGATCTCCGCAAACATTCAGGCGGCGGAGGCCTCTGTGCTGGATACCGCGTTTGCCTGCTCCGATCACAACCCGGTTCTGCTGCGCTTTCAATTGGAGGGATAAGCTATGCACGAGGAACGGCTTTTTGAAGATATCGGCGTCTGCTACGAGCCAAAAATTGTCCGCATCACGACCGACGGCGCGCTCATGCGTTATCTCGCCCAGCCGGGGCGGGGCTCGCAGGGGCTGAGCGCGCACATTCTTGCCCGCTACGAGGCGCTGCTTGGCCAGGCGCTTGAAATCTCCGAGGCGTCGATGGCGACGGAAATTCTGATTCACGCATATCTGGACGCGCTGTTCCTGCACCAGAAGGAGCTTTCGCAGCATCTTCCGGGCGGACTTGGGCGGAAGCTTCTGTCTCTGGCCGGGCGGCTGCAGGCGCACACCACCGTCATCGACGTCGGAGAGCGCAGCGTCGATACAAACCGGCATATTTTTGACGCGCTCAGCCCTTACTACGGCGTTCTGTGCGCAATTCTCGGAAAAAAGGCATAAAACTTCCTGTATGCGTACATGGCGCCGCAAAAATGCACGAATGTCGGTGCATGAGGTTATAGCAAAAAAGCCGGAGCTGTCGGAACAGCTCCGGCTGGACCTTCAAAAAGGCCCCGGCTTTTTTGACAGTCTCAGAATGCGGTATGCGCAGCCAGCCAGCTCTTCAGCTCGCCGATGGGAACCCGGACCTGCTCCATGGTGTCGCGATCCCGGATGGTAACGGCGTTGTCCGCGGGCGTCGTCTCGTCCCCGACCGTCGCAAAGTCCACGGTGATGCAGTACGGCGTGCCGATCTCATCCTCGCGGCGATAGCGCTTGCCGATGGAGCCCGTGTCGTCAAAGTCCAGCATAAAGTCCTTCGCAAGCTCCTGATAAATCTTTCTGGCCGGCTCGGAAAGCTTCTTGGAAAGCGGAAGAATCGCGGCCTTGTACGGCGCGAGCGCCGGATGCAGGTGCAGCACCACGCGCACGTCGTTCTTGGCCTCGTCGATCACTTCCTCGTCGTAGGCCTCGCACAGGAAGGCCAGCGCCACACGGTCGCAGCCGAGCGAGGGCTCAATGACGTACGGGATATAGTGCTCGTTCTTCTCCTGGTCGAAATAGGTCAGGTCCTTGCCGGAGGCCTCCTGATGGCGCTTGAGGTCGTAATCCGTCCGGTCCGCGATGCCCCAGAGTTCGCCCCAGTCGGTAAACGGGAAGGCGTATTCAATGTCCGTCGTCGCGCGGGAGTAGAACGCGAGCTCCGCAGGCTCATGGTCGCGCAGGCGCAGATTCTCCTTCCGGATGCCAAGGCTCAGCAGCCACTTTTCGCAGAAGTCCTTCCAGTAGGCGAACCACTCCAGATCCGTACCGGGCTTGCAGAAGAACTCGCATTCCATCTGCTCAAACTCACGCGTGCGGAAGGTGAAGTTGCCGGGGGTAATCTCATTGCGGAAGGCCTTGCCGACCTGGCAGACGCCAAACGGCAGCTTGCGGCGGGTCGTGCGCTGGATGTTGACAAAGTTCAGGAAAATGCCCTGCGCGGTTTCCGGCCGCAGGTAGCAGGTGGAGGAGGAATCCTCCGTTACGCCGATGGCGGTCTTGAACATGAGGTTAAATTTCCGGATGGGCGTAAAATCATGCTTGCCGCAGACCGGGCAGACGACGTCCTCATGCTCGGCAATGAACTTGTCCATCTCGTCAAAGCTCATCGCGTCGACGTTGACCTCATGGTGCTCCTCGCCGATGAGCTTATCTGCGCGGTGGCGGGCCTTGCAGGCCTTGCAGTCCAGAAGCGGGTCGGAGAAGCTTGACACATGGCCGGTTGTCACCCACGTCTGCGGGTTCATGATAATCGCCGCGTCGAGGCCGACGTTATACGGGCTCTCCTGCACGAACTTCTTCAGCCACGCCTTCTTGACATTGTTTTTGAATTCCACGCCCAGCGGGCCGTAATCCCAGCTGTTTGCAAGTCCGCCGTAGATTTCAGAGCCGGCAAACACAAACCCGCGGTTTTTACACAGGGCAATGATCTTGTCCATGCTCTTTTCACTGTTTTTCATCATAGCTTCATCCTCCTGAGGCGTCTTTGATTGTACTTATTATATTAAAATGTATCGCAAAGTCAACACTGGCGCAGCCGGGATTGAAAAAAATCCCTGCCCGGAGCCTTTCCGGCGCAGCGGAAATCCGATAAAATACAAACACACAAGCAGGGAGGTTCCGCATGATACAGCTTTCGCCCCAGGCCGCATTTGCCATTGAAAAGCTGGAGCAGGCAGGGTTCGAGGCCTACGTGGTGGGCGGCGCGGTGCGCGATGCGCTGCGCGGCGCGCCGACGGCCGACTGGGACCTGACCACCAGCGCCCTTCCCACGCAGACAGAGGCGGTCTTTTCCGGCTTTCCGGTTGTGGAAACCGGGCTGAAGCACGGCACGGTTACCGTGCGGATCTCGCACGTCCCACTGGAAATCACGACCTTCCGCTGCGACGGCGCATATTCCGATCATCGCCGGCCGGACAGCGTGCGCTATACCGCAAGCCTCCGCGAGGACCTGGCCCGGCGCGACTTTACCGTCAACGCCATGGCCTGGTGCGCGCGCACAGGCCTTGTCGATCCGTTCGGCGGGCAGAAGGACCTAAAGCAGGGCGTGATCCGCTGCGTCGGGCAGGCGCAGACGCGCTTTGAAGAGGACGCGCTCCGCATTCTGCGCGCGCTCCGCTTCGCCGCCCGCCTGGATTTTGCCATTGAGCCGCAGACCGCCGCGGCAATTCTGGAAAAAAAGGCGCTTCTTTCGCGCGTCAGCGCTGAGCGGATTCAAAAGGAGCTGAGCGGCCTGCTCTGCGGCGCGGCGGCAGAACGGGTTCTGACAGACTTTGCGCCCGTCGCCGCGGAGGTTCTTCCCGAGCTCCGCGCGAGCTTCGGCTTCGAGCAGAGAAACATCCACCATAATCTGGACGTCTGGCGGCACACGCTGCACGCCGTCTCCTGCGTGCCGCCGGAGCCCGTGCTCCGCTGGGCGGCCTTGCTGCACGACGTCGGAAAGCCGCGCTGCTTCACGCTGGACGAGGCCGGGCAGGGGCATTTTTACGGCCATGCGCAGCTTGGCGCGGCCATGGCGGAGGAAATTCTGGCCCGGCTTCGGTTCTCCGGCGCGTGGACGCAGCAGATTCTCACGCTGATCCGCTGGCACGACGTTCCGGTTCCGGCAGACCGGCAGCAGCTTGCCCGCCTGCTCCGGAAGCTGGGAGAGCCGGGGGTTCGGCAGTTTCTCGCGCTGCATCGCGCCGACACACTGGCGCAGGCCCCCTGCTGCCGCGCACGGCTTGAGACCTGCGCCGCCGCAGAGCGCCTTCTGGCGCAGCTGCTGCAGGAAAACGCCTGCGTTTCTCTGCGGGAGCTCGCGCTCAACGGACACGATCTGCTCGCCCTCGGCCTGCGCGGAAGAGCGGTCGGTCAGGCGCTGGAGCTGTGCCTGCAGGCTGTGATGGACGGCGCCGTCCCGAATGAAAAGCCGGCGCTTCTCGCGTTTTTGCGGGAGCAGAATTTCCTTCCTTAAGCCGCCCCAGCTGACGCCAGCGTGTCGAAAAAGGTTTTTCGACACGCTTAAGTCCGGTTTTCTGAACTTCAAAAAGTTCAGAAAACCGCCTTATTGCATAAAAAAAGCCAGAAACCGCAGCGGTTTCTGGCTTTTTTGAAAACTCAACGCTTCGAGAACTGGGGAGCACGTCTCGCTGCTTTGAGACCGTACTTCTTTCTTTCCTTCATTCTCGGGTCGCGGGTCAGGAAGCCTGCGGCCTTGAGCGCAGCGCGGAATTCAGGATTGACGCCCAGAAGCGCACGGGCAACGCCGTGACGGATGGCGCCGGCCTGACCGGTCACGCCGCCGCCCTCGACGGTGCAGACCAGATCGACCTTGCCCAGGGTATCGGTCGCAGCCAGAGGCTGACGGACGACCATCTTCAGGGTGTCCAGACCGAAATAATCGTCGATATCGCGGCCATTGATGGTGATCGAGCCGGTGCCGCCCTGATACAGACGGACGCGGGCGATGGAAGACTTACGTCTGCCGGTGCCGTACTGATACTGTCTTTTGCTCTCGTACATAGTCTGTTACCTCCTGATTAGTCCAAAGTCCATGCTTCGGGCTTCTGTGCGGCGTTGTTGTGCTCGGCGCCCTTGTAGAGCTTCAGGCGGGTCAGCGCGGTGCGGCCGAGGCTGTTCTTGGGAAGCATGCCCTTGACGGCCAGCTCCATCGCGAACTCGGGGCGCTCAGCCATGAGGGTACGGTACTTGACGTCCTTCAGGTTGCCGATCCAGCCGGTGTGATGATAGTAATGCTTCTGATCGAGCTTCTTGCCGGTCAGAACGGCCTTATCCACATTGACGATGATGACGAAATCGCCGCAGTCGACATTGGGGGTAAAGTCAGCCTTATGCTTGCCGCGCAGAAGCTTGGCGGCAATCACAGCCGTGCGGCCCATGGGCTGGCCGGCTGCGTCGAGAACGTACCATTTTCTCTGGACGGTCTCTTTCTTAGCCATAGTGGTCATGATATTTCCTCCGTTTTGCATGGTAACAAAAATATTTTCATATCAGCCGCGCGCAGCTTTCCCGCGCGCCAGTTCTTTATATCATATTGTGTCCGGCCTGTCAAGCGGTTTTTTATCCTGTGCGGAGAAATCTTTTATATTCTCATACATGCTTCTATTTTCTCTTGAATTCTCACTTTCATTTTCACTTTTTTCTGTATGGCGCACAGGTCCCCCGCAGCGCAGCATGCCGCCGCCTTTTGCCCGGCGGCCCCGCCCTCTTGTTGGAAATTCACAAAGTCGGCTCCGGACCGGCGGTAATTTTGCTGCAATATTGCTTCTTTACATTACCGCATTATCATGATAAAGTATCGCCATAATAAATCACGGCGCAAACGCCGATTCTGGAGGAACAAAACATGAAAAAGCTGACCGCTCTTGTACTCGCGCTCATGATGCTTCTGAGCATGGCCGCCTGCGCAGCCAAGGACCCAAGCACCGATTCCGATCTCGACTATGTAACCAAAAAGGGAACGCTGGTCGTCGGCATCACCGACTTTGCCCCCATGGACTATCAGGACGCCTCCGGCAGCTGGATCGGCTTTGACGCCGATATGGCCAAGGCCTTTGCGGAGTCTCTGGGTGTGAAGGCCGAATTTGTGGAAATCGAATGGGACAACAAAATTATGGAGCTGGACGCCAAGACCATCGACTGCGTCTGGAACGGCATGACCCTGACCGACGAGGTTACCAGTTCCATGAGCTGCTCCAACGCCTACTGCAACAACACGCAGGTTGTGGTGGTACCGGCAGACAAGGCCGCAGACTTCCAGAGCGCCGACGCCTGCAAGAGTCTGAACTTCGCTGTGGAGGCGGGCTCCGCCGGACAGGCTGAGGTAGAAAAGCTTGGCGCAAGCTTTACGGAGGTCAAGGACCAGGCGACCGCTCTGATGGAGGTTGCCGCCGGCACGGCGGACGCCGCAGTCATCGACGCGCTGATGGCCGGCGCAATGGTCGGCGCAGGCACCAGCTATGAGGACCTTACCTACACCGTAAGCCTCAACGAGGACGAGGGCGAGCAGTACGGCGTCGGCTTCCGCAAGGGTTCGGAGCTTGCGCAGAAGCTGAACGACTTCTTCACCGCCAGCGCAGAAAACGGTGAGCTGCAGAAGGTTGCCGAGACCTACGGCATCCAGGCCGCCATTATTGCAAAGTAAGCCCATTCCCAAAACCTGCGGCAGCATCCCCGGCGCACCCCGCCGGGGACGCGCCGCGCCCAGGCAAAATAAACATGGACGGTACAAAATGCTATGACAACCTTTTCTGAACAGTTTCCCATTGTCTTTCAGGCGCTGAACGTCGGCTTTCTGCAGACGCTCCGGCTGTTTTTCATCACGCTCGCCGGCGCAATCCCGCTCGGCCTGGTGATCTGCTTCGGCTCTATGAGCAGCTGGGCGCCGTTCGGCTTTCTGCGCCGCCGGTGCGCCTGGCTGGCGGAGTTCCGTCCCATCCGTTTGCTTGTCCGGCTGATCATCTGGGTCGTCCGGGGGACGCCTCTGATGCTGCAGTTGCTGATTATCTACTTTTTCCCGGGCCTGGTGCTGAAAAACAACATCTGGGGCCAGGGCGAAACGGGCCGCTTTCTTGCCAGCTGCGTGGCCTTTGTGTTCAACTACGCCTGCTACTTCTCCGAAATCTACCGCGGCGGCATCCAGGCCGTTCCCAACGGGCAGACCGAGGCCGGGCAGGTACTCGGCATGACCCGGCGGCAGATTTTCTTCCGGGTCACGCTTCTGCAGATGGTCAAGCGAATCGTCCCGCCGATGTCAAACGAAATCATCACGCTCGTCAAGGACACCTCGCTCTCGCGCATCATTGCCCTGCAGGAAATCATCTGGGCCGGCCAGGCCTTTATGAAGGGCAGCCACGGCATTTCCGGCGCGATCTGGCCGCTGTTCTTCACCGGTGTTTACTATCTTCTGTTCAGCGGCCTTCTGACGCTCGGGCTCGGGCGGCTGGAGAAAAAGCTGGACTATTTCCGGGCGTAAGGAGGGACGCAGCATGCCGGCATTGGAAGTAAAAAATCTCAAAAAAAGCTTTGACGGCAGCACACAGGTGCTGCGCGGCGTCGACTTTTCTCTGGAGCAGGGCAGCACGCTTGCGATCATCGGCTCCTCCGGCAGCGGCAAGACCACGCTGCTGCGCTGCCTCAATTTTCTGGAAACCCCGGACGAGGGACAGATCTACGTGCACGGACAGCTGCTTTTTGACGCGCAGCGGCCGGAGACCGGCGGCGAACGGGATATCCGGAAAAAGCGCCTGCACTTCGGGCTGGTTTTCCAGAATTTCAATCTCTTCCCCCAATACACGGCCCTGCAGAACGTCATGCTTGCAAGCGAGCTTCTTGCCCGCGAGCAACCGGACTACAAGCAGAAAAAAAAGCAGATTCACGCGCAGCTGGAAGCGCATTCCGCAGAGCTCCTCGGGCAGGTTGGCCTTGCGCAGAAGCTGCAGCTCTATCCGCATCAGCTCTCCGGCGGCCAGCAGCAGCGCGTCGCCATTGCGCGGGCGCTGGCCCTGAAGCCGGACATTCTCTGCTTTGACGAGCCGACCTCCGCACTGGACCCGGAGCTGACCGGCGAGGTTCTGCGCGTCATACGCTCGCTTGCCGAGCAGCACATGACCATGATCATCGTCACACATGAGATGAGCTTTGCGCGCGACGTGGCCGATCAGGTCATCTTCATGGACGAGGGCGTCGTCGCCGAGCAGGGCCCCGCCCGGCAGATCATTGAGCATCCGCAGCAGGCCCGCACGCAGAAATTTCTCTCTCACTACAGCGCGCAGGCCTGACCGCAGGCCGGAAAAAGCACCGGATGGGACGAGTCCATCCGGTGCTTTTTGTATGTTGTATCCTGTCAACTGACGCTTGCCTGATCCATCAGTACGACGTCCACATCAAAGCTCACGCCGCCGCGGTAGACGGTCAGGGTAATGACGTCGCCCGCCTCAAACTGATTCTTGACGGTGTTGAGCTTTTCCTCGCTTGTCACCGCGGTTCCGTTTGCAGCGGTGATGATATCGCCCTCGCGAAGGCCCTTCCTGGCTGCGTCGCTGTTCTCGTAAACGTAGGAGATATAGACGCCGTCCGGCAGATGGAAATAGATGCGGGAGGCCACGGACATGTAGCCGGTTTTAATGCCGATTGCAGGCCGTCCGGAGACGTAGCCCTTCTCAATCAGCTCGTCGATAATCGGCTTGGCGCTGGCAATCGGAATGGCAAAGCCAAGGCCCTCCACGCTGGACGAGCCAAAATAGTTCACGCCGATTTTCATCGTATTGATGCCCACCACCTGCCCATAGCCGTTGATCAGCGGACCGCCGGAATTTCCGCTGTTCAGCGCAGCGTCGGTCTGGATGAGGCTCATCGTGCGCTCCCCCACGCTCAGGTCCCGGTTGATGGCGGAGACAATGCCACTGGTCATGGTGCCGCGCAGCTGGACGCCGAGCGGATCGCCGATGGCGACCACGCTGTCTCCGACCTGCAGCGCGCCCGAATCGCCAAACTCAGCGGCAGGCAGACCCTGGGCGTCGATTTTCAGGACGGCAAGGTCGCTTGTCTCATCGCTGCCGATCAGCTCGGCTGTATATTCTGTGCCCGCGCTGGTCAGCACGCTTACCGCGAGCGCATCCTCAATGACATGATGGTTTGTAATGAGATATCCGTCCTCCGACATGATGATGCCGGTACCGCTCGCTTTGCCGCTTTGGGTGACGGTTTCAATGGAAACCACGCTCCCGATCACCTTTTTGTAAATCTGCTGCAGACTCAGCGCCCCCGGCTCATCCGAAACCTGCGTCGGCGCGCCCGCAGGGGACTGTGAAAGCTCCAGCTGCGGCCGCTGCGGGTCCTCCGCCTCTGCGGCGCCGCTTTTTTCGGCTTCGGGTGTCTGCTGCTCGGGCGTCTGCTGCAGATCCTCCGCCGCCGACGGCTGGGAAGGCCCCTGCGTCTGCCGGCTCCTGAGCGCAATCACAACGCCGCCCGGCGTCCTCTGAAGGCTCACGCCGAGATTCTGCGCCAGATAGATTCCGCCGCCAATCGCGGCCAGAATCAGCACCACAATCAATATTCCCCGCACGCAGCGTCCGGTCCGCCTTGTACGGCAGCGTGCACCCATCGGCGTCGGCCGCTGCGCCCCGCTCCAGAACTCCTTGTTCTGCTCGTCAAAATTCGTATGGTTCTGCTCCGTGCCCATGGAATCACCCCCTTATCTTCACTGATATTTCTAGTATATACGCTTTCCCGGCGGAATGGCTGAACGAATTGTGAAGGATTTATCGGACTGCCGGCAGCGTAAAGGAAAACTGTGTCACGCCATCCGCGCTTGTGGCCCAGATGTCTCCGCCGTAGGCCCCGACAATCGTCTTTGCGATATACAGTCCCAGCCCCCAGCTTTCCCGGTCTGCCGAACGGGAGCGGTCTGCCTTATGGAAGCGGTCAAACAGCAACGGAAGCTCCGCCGGGTCAATGGTCGGGCCGGTATTCTCCACGCTGAGAACCGCCTTCTGCCCCTCCTGGCGCAGATACAGGCTGAGCCTGCCGCCATCGGGACAGAACTTGATCGCGTTATCGATGAGGTTATAGATAACCTGCGTAATTCCGTCGCGTTCCGCCCGGGTCCAGACGGGCCGGCTCGGCTGGTCGACCTTGACCTCCAGCTGCTTGGCGTTGATTTTCTGCTCAAACGTAATGAGCACGTCGCTCATCGCCTCACCGAGATCAAAGCGCGTCTTCCGGCTCTCGTCCACGCCGACGGCCTGCAGCCGCGTGATATCCAGCATGTTGCGCACCAGCCTTGAGAGTCTGCGCACCTCGCTGGAGACAATCTGCATGTAGTGCGCCTGCTTCTGCGGCGGAATGGTTCCGTCCAGAATCCCGTCGACATAGCCGCCGATGGTGGTCATCGGCGTTTTGAGCTCATGCGAAACATTTGCAATAAAATCCTGCCGCCGCTGCTCTGCCTTGGCAAGTGAATCGGCCATGCTGTTAAAGGCCGCCGCAAGATCGTTGATCTCCTCTGTATTCTTTTCCGAAATCGGGACCCGCGCGGCAAGGTCTCCCCGGCCAAAGCTTCTGGCGGCTTCGGCCATGGCCCGCAGCGGCTGGATCTGCTGGCGGGAAAGGAAGGTCGCCGCCAGCAGCGACAGAAGCAGCACCGCAATCGCCGTGAAGAAAAACAGCTCCGTGCTTTGCCCCAGCAGGTGCTCGGCCTGCACGCAGGGCGCGGAAATCAGCACATAGCCGATGGCCTCGCCGCTTCCGGCCGAGACAATCGGCGCGCCGGATAGGAAGCGCTCATCCTCGTAAATGCCGGAAAGCGTCGCCGTCTGATAATAAGCGCCGCTCTCGTCAATCTGCCGGCGCACAGCTTCATCCAGAACCGCGCCCAGATGCGCACAGGCAAACTGGTCGCACGAGCAAAGGAGCACCGTCCCCTGCTCGTCGCAGATCAGCGCCTCCGCGCTGCCGACCTTGGAGAACAGGGACAGGCTCATCCGGAAGTCCCAGTTGTCTTCCAGCTCGCCCGCAGAATTGTAGGCGCGGGCCAGCGTCGCGATGGCCTGCGCGTCCGCGGTCAGGGTCTGCTCCTTCTCCTCCTCGATGGTGCTGAGCATCAGGAAGCGGAACGCCACGCCCGTAATGCCCATGCACAGGAGCAGCAGCGCCGCAATCATGCCGAACTGCCGGCTGAAGGTTGTTTTCATGCTTACAGGACCTCGAATTTATAGCCGACGCCCCAGACGGTTTTCAGCGACCACTGGTCCGATACGCCCTCCAGCTTCTCGCGCAGGCGCTTGATGTGCACGTCCACCGTGCGGCTGTCGCCGAAATAATCAAAGCCCCAGACCTCATCCAGCAGCTGGTTGCGCGTAAACACCCGGTTCGGGCTGGAGGCCAGATGGTAAAGAAGCTCCAGTTCCTTCGGCGGCGTTTCCACGCGCTTGCCGTCTACAATGAGCTCAAACGAATCCAGATCGATAATCAGCTTGTCAAAGGTCAGCCGCCGCGCCTTCTGCGCGCCGGGCTCCTCCGCGCTGCGGCGAAGCACCGCCTCTATCCGGGCCAGAAGCTCCTTCATTTCAAAGGGCTTGCTGACATAATCGTCCGCGCCCTGCTTGAGGCCCTGCACCTTGTCGCTCGTCTCGCCCTTGGCCGTGAGCATGATGACCGGCGTCTGGTCCGTCTGGCGGATTTTATGAAGCACGCCCCAGCCGTCAAGCACCGGCAGCATCAGATCCAGCAGCACCAGATCCGGCTTCCAGCGGTAAAACTGCTCCACGCCCTGCCCGCCATCCGGCGCGATGAGCGTCTCATAGCCCTCTTTTTCCAGGTACATCTGGACAAGCTCGGCGATGTTGCCGTCGTCCTCTACAATCAGAATTCTCTTTGCCACGTGGGTTTCCCCCTCTTCCAAGTCTTTATCTGTATATTATACCGGTTTGGGCGCACTTTGCGTGAACATTTTGTAAAATACAGGAGTCCGGGCAGCCCCGGAACTCGCTGTTGCGAATTTTTCAAAATATGATATAGTATGCTTAAGAAGTATTCTTAAAAAAGCTGAACCTTCAAAAACTGAAACAGGAGATATGTCATGGAGCTGACGCCGCGAATGACCCTTCATGCCCGCCGCGCCCGCGCGGCCGCCGCAGGCAGCATCGTGCTGCTGAAAAATATCCAAAATACGCTTCCGCTTCTTCCCGGGGAGGACGGCTCGCCGCTGCGCGCGGCCGTATTCGGGGCCGGGCAGCTGTCCACGCCGGTCTGCGTCCCCGGCATGACGCCCTGGCGGCGCGAGGGCGTTCTGGACGCGCTGTGCGCATGCGAGCGCCTGCGGCCGGACGGTCTGCTTGCGCACCGCTACCGGGCCTGGGCGCTGGAGCATCCGGACGGCGAGGAGTATCCGCCGGAGGGTCTTCCCATGGCGGAGCTGCGCGCGGAAAACGACGCGGCGATTGTCGTTCTCGCGCGCGGCGCGGACGACGCCCGGCTGAGCCTCACGCAGGCCGAGCGGCGGCTTCTTTCCATGGTCTCGTCCGCCTTTTCAAGAACCGTGCTCATTCTGGCCGTCCCGGCCTATCTGGAGCTGCCGGAGGAAGCCCTCGGCTTCGGCGCGATTGTCTATCTGGGCCTTTCCGGGCAAGAGGGTCCGCGTGCGTTGGCCGACATTCTGACCGGCGTACGCGTCCCGCTCGGCCAGCTCGCCCATTCCTGGCCGAAATTGCTTGCAGATTACGACGCCGCGTGCCAGGCCGCCGACAGCTTCGCAGGCTACCGCTACTTTGACAGCTTTGGCCTTGAAACGCAGTGGTGCTTCGGCCACGGCCTGGGCTACGGCACGCTGGAGCTGATCTCCGCGGCCGCCGGTCTTGACGGCTGCGACGTCACCGTCTCCGCAGAGCTTGAAAACGTTTCCGAGCGCTTCCCCGCCGGGCAGGCGCTGCAGGTCTATGTCTCTCATCCGGAGACGGACGCCTCCCAGCCGGTCTACCGCCTGCAGGCCTTCGGCCGCACGCAGGTGCTTTCTCCCGGGCAGCGTCAGACGCTGGAGCTGCGCTTCCCGATTACAGACCTTGCCGTTTTCCATCCGCAGGCAAGCGCCTATGTTCTTGACGAGGGCGTCTATATTGTCCGCCTGGGCTTTTCCGCACGGACGAGCCTGCCTGTCGGTGCAATCCGCGTAACGCGCAGCGCCGTGGTACAGGCTGCGGCGCCGCTTGCGCTCTCCGGCGGCATGCAAAGGCAGCGCCCGGCGGCGGAGCGCTTCCTGTTTGCCGGCGAGGAGCAGACGCTGAAGGAGCTTCGCCGCCGCGCAATCCGCTTCAGCGACCGTTATCTTCCGCGCACGGCCCGCCGGAAGGGCGACCGTTTTTCCGGCTGCCGCGCGGGAAGCGGCGAAAGCTGCACCCTTGAGGATGTGCGCCAGGGCCGGTGCAATCTGTTTGAGCTGGTTGCCGCCATGGACGACGAATCGATCCGCATGCTGCTGTCTGGCTTCTCCTGCCCTGCAGACGTTCCGGGCGCGCGCGGCGCAAGCGCTGCGCTGCCGCGCTTTGCCATCGGCAGCCTGACGCTGGCCGGCGGATGCCAGGGCGCAGAGCTGCAAAGCCGCATACAGGACGACGCCGGAAAAACAATCCGCCGCCAGGATACCACCGCCTTCCCCGCTCCGGCCCTGCTCGCCTGCTCCTTTGATCCGGAGCTGATTGAGGCGGTCTCCGGCGCCGTCGGCGCGGAGCTGCGGGAGTACGGCGTCGACGTCTGGCAGGGTCCAAGCCTCCGGCTGCTTCGCACACCGCGGGACGCCGCGTGCGTCCAGTCCTGGTCCGAGGAGCCGCTGGTCTGCGCCGCATGCGCGCAGGCGATGAACCGCGGGCTTGGCCGTACGGCAAGCGCGCTTTTGCACTTCGGCACGCTCCCCGCGCAGGTTCCGCTCAGCATTGTGGGCCTTTATGAGCTCTATGTGCCGATGCTTGCGCGCTGCGCGCCCGGCTTCCGCGCCTGCTGCCTGCCCGCCGCGGAGCTTTGCATGCAGCCGCTTACGCCGGACGCGCCGCTGGTGCGCGCCGCGTGCGTGGCAAGCAGCTATACCGGCATGCTTTACGGAGGCTGCGAACGGACGCTTCCCCGGCTGGAGCTGGAGCGCGCAGCCCTGCGTCTGCTCCAGGCGCTCTATCGATAACCTGACAGACATTACAAAATCAGCAGACGCGCTTCGGCACGTCTGCTGATTTTGTTCGCTATGTACAAAGCTGTGTGTTGGTTTGAATCCGGTCGCGCAAAGCAGAGACCGTCCCGCTTACTTGATTCCCTTCCGGACCGTTTCCTCGTAGGCCTCGCTGGGCGTACGGTTGTTGACAATCGCATTCCAGTATTCGCTGCAGTCCTGAACGGTATAGGTCTCCGCCCAGACATAGAATACTTCCTTGCCCGGCTCTGCAATCAGATCATGGTCGCAGCCGGCATAGATAAACGAGAAGTCTCCGGGCTTCTGGGAAACCGTAACCGCCTGGTCAAGACCCGCGACCGGGTTCTTCATCCCCTCATGGTTCTTGACGACCAGGTTGAAGTCCGAATCGCCGACAATGTAATTCCACTGATGCTGAGACGGATGTCCGTTCTCATGCGTACCGGAGCCGACGGCGCGGCACGCGCCGATAGTCAGGTGGCCCAGCTGCATGCCCTGCAGAAGCGTCCAGGACTGCGTGCCCTCAAGCTTGCAGCTCTGCCCGTACTGCGTGGCCTTGGAGCAGCAGTTGAAGAACGGAAGGTGCTTATGCGAGCGATTGAACCGGGACCAGTCCCAGTCATTCATATTAAAGAAGCCCATCATGAACTCGGTGTCTTCAATCGCGCCGACAAAATAATAGGATTTATTGAAATCCGGAATAAATACGGCGGGCTCGCTGACCTTGAAAATCTCACCGGCGTTGTTGATATAGGCGCGCTTTCCGTTAAACATCAGAAGCGTCAGCTTATTATCTTCCAGCTTCGGCGCATAGGTCGCGCCGGACTTCAGATTCACGCGGTACCATTCGACGCCGTATTCGTCAAGGTCCTTGAAATCATCGCCGACAGTCGTACGGACAACGGAGACTCCATTTTCGTCGAAGCGCTTTTCTTCCTCCGACTTGGACATATACTTATAGCTCATAATTCAATCTCCTTACTGACCTCTTTTGTTGACATTCAGCTCGACCCAGACATAGTGCAGCTTCTGGCTGAGCAGGCAAGTCAGGCTATGATCCGGTCCGGCGGGAACGAAGTCCCAGTCGCCGGCCTTGCGGTCAAATCTCTGCAGAGTCTCATCCTTGCCGACGGTCATGCTGTAGCTGGCGTCGCTGAGCGCATAGTTCCACTGATGAACCGCGGGATGACCCTTTTCTACCGTGCCGCCGCCGACGCCGCATTCGCAGATGCCGCAGGTCAGGCGGCCCAGGCGGTCAAACTTGCCGTAGAGAACCGTTCTGGAGATCGTGCCGGGCGTCTTGCAGTCCTGATCGTACATTTCACATGCTTCCTCGGTGCGGAAGAACGGCAGCGTCAGAGAGCAGCGGGCTTTCAGCTGCATATCATGAGAATCCATGTGAGACTGGACCTGCACGAACTCAGCGTCCGTCAGCGCGAAGATGGTGTAGCCGCACTTTTCATAATCCGGGGCATAGAAGGCAACGCCGTCCACATCATGGATTGATTTTTCATCCTTAACCACAAGCTTGCCCTTACCGGAGAAGATGTAAAGGACAGACTGATCGGCATAAAGCTCCGGCGTAATCGAGCTGCCAGCCTTCATGATGTACTTGAATGCGCGAAGTTCCGGATGCGTGCCGGGCAGAAGCTCAAAGCAATCCACACCCTTTTCGTTGTAAACGACATTGTGGCTATCGTTATAAAACGCAACCGCTTTTAAAGAATTCTCCATGTTATCCTCCATTTTTCAGTTTTTCGGGCGGCTGCCGCGTACAGCAGCCACCCGAGCAAACCTGTGTTAATCGTACATACCTGCGGCGTAATCCTTGAAAATCTGCTGATAAAGCTCCGTAAACTCGTTGCGGTCAATATCCTTGCCGACGAAACGGCCCCATGCGTCGGAAATATCGGGCTGAATCTGGTTCGGATAGAACTTGTACATGGCCATACGGGAGTTGCCGGACTGCATCAGCGCGACCACGTCCTTGGCAAGCTTCGGCATGTTGTCGCTGACCGCAAGCGTTGTGATGGCGGTGGGGTTGCCCATCGTCTCCTGGTGCCACACGCGGGCAGCCTCGGAGCAGACAATGTAGGACAGGAAGTCCTTCGCGGCCTTGTTGGTCGCGTCGTCGCCGCAGTCGATCACACCGGCCGTCATGTAGGCGGTCATCAGGTGGTTCTTGGAAGCGTCGTTGGAGTAGGGCAGATAGCTCTGGCAGACCTTATCGACCAGGTCCGGGTTATACTCCATCAGGCTCGGCGTGGACCAGGAGCCCTCGCCGACGAGCATGGCGACCTTGCCCAGGTAGAAGCTCTCACGGGCGGTATACTTGTCGGTTGCGATGGCGTTCTCCTGCGCGAAGGGCATGAGAACCTGCTCATAGCAATCGAGGAATTCATTCCACTCGACGTCGTTGGCAAGGTCCATATCCTGGCCTTCCATCATGGCGTGCAGGAAATCGAGGCCGCCGTTTTCCTTGTCGCCCAGCCAGGTCCAGCCGACCCAGGAGTTGAGGTTCAGGTTGGTCTCGGCCCACTGCATGCAGAACGGGGTGATACCGGCTGCAACGAGGTCCTCGCACAGCTGCTTGAGCTCATCGCGGGTGGTCGGCGCCGCATCCCAGCCGGCCTGGCCAAGAAGCTCCATGTTGCACAGCAGGCCCGTGCCTTCCACATAGATGGGCATAACGACCATGCCGTAATCGGTAGTGCCGCTATAGATCTGCTCGTCGGTCAGCTGGTCGTACGCGTAGCAGTCGGTGCTGAGATCGAGCATATACTGCTGATACTCCGCATCCTGAATGCCGTAAGAGGAACGGATGATGTTGGGCATCTCGCCGGAGGCTCTGGCTGCAGCCAGCAGGTCAAAGTAGTCAGAGGAGCTCGGGAAGGTTGCGTTGATTTCGGCAATCTCCGGATGCTCTGCCTTGTAGGACTCGATCAGGGTATCGAACTTACCTTCCCACTGGCCGTAGGGAAGCATCACGCTCAGGGTGATCGAGCCGTCCGCGGGCTTTTCCTCTTCCACAGGGGTCTGTTCTTCAGCGGGCTTTTCCTCTTCGGCGGGCTTTTGCGTGTCCGCCGTCTGCGCAGGCTCTTCGGTCTTGGGGTCTTCGCTCTGCTTTGCGCTGCAAGCGGCAAGCGCGAACAGCATGGCCAGCGCCAGAATCAGTGCAATAACTTTTTTCATACTTTCCTCCTGTTTTTTTCGTGATATCTAAACGCACCTTCGTGCCTTCAGAACGTTGAAACGGCTTTCCTGCAAATCAGCCCTTGACCGCGCCGTCCGTCGCGCCGCCCATCACCTGCTTTTGTGCAAACACAAAGAAGATGAACAGCGGAAGTATGGACAACGTCACCGCCGCGACCGCAACCGGCCAGGTGAAATAGGTGTCGTTGAAGAGCATGTGAACCGCAATCTGAATGGTTCTGGACGGCTTCTTGGTGAGAATGAAGGAGGTCATCATATAGTCGTTCCAGTATTTCATGAGGTTCAGCGTGATGATGGAGAAAATCGTGCCGCGGATCATCGGGAACACAATTTCCCAGTATGTCTTGAACGAGCCGCAGCCGTCGATATTCGCCGCCTCCTCAATCTCAACCGGCACCGATTTTACCGCACCGCTGACCAGGAACATGGACATTGGCAGCGTAATGACCCAGAATGCGATTGCAACGCCGAAAATTGTATTGCCGAGGTTCAATACGCCAACCATGACCTTCGAAAAGGTGATCATGATGCACTGGAACGGGACGCACATTGCGCACATGATGAGCGTGTGCCAGGTCTTTGTGAACTTATTGGGATGGCGGACAATCCAGTAGCCCGTCATGCCGGCGATAACGACCTCGCCAATGGTGGAAACCAGCGCAACCAGGAACGTCTGCTTGAAGGCCTGCGCGAAATTCAGCCGCTTCCAGGCTTCCTTGAAATTATCAAAATTGAAGGTTGTCGGAAGAGCCAGAACGTTCTCGCCGATCTCGGCGGCGTTCTTAAAGGAGTTCATAACGGTCAGCACCAGCGGGAAGATCACGATCAGGCCGCTGATGATCATGATGATCAGGCGGATGGCTGTATCAATCTGCTTTTTCCTTTTCATTACAACGAAACCTCCTTCTTGGAAGTCGCGCTGTATTGCCCGATGGAAATTGCAGCGACGATCAGAATGAAGACCATGCATTTTGCCGCACCGAAGGCAAGGCGGTTATTGGAGAAGGCCGTTACGAAAATATTCAGCGTCACGCCCTCGGAGGAGCGGAACGGGTTGCCGTTGGTCAGGGAGATGTTCGTATCATAGAGCAGCATCGCCCAGTTAATGGCAATGAAGAGGCAGCGCGTGATGGTCGGACGAAGCATCGGGAGCGTGATTCTGAAAAGTCTCTGAACGCTGTTCGCACCGTCGATGCTGGCCGCCTCCATGTAGACGTTGTCGATAGAAGCAAGGCCGCTTCCATAAATGATCATCAGATAGCCGGACAGCGACCAGGTCATAACAATGACCAAAGCCCAGAAGGAGGACTCAGGGGTTGCAAACCAGCTCTGGGAAAACCAGGCGATTCCGGTGATCTCGCCGATCTTCGGGAAAACATTCTGAATAATAAACCGCCACAGATAGCCCAGAACCACACCGCCGATGACGCGGGGAATGTAGATGAGCGCGCGGAAGAAATTCCGGTAGGGAATGTTCTTTGAAAGAATAAAGGCCCAGATAAAGCCGATCAGATTGGAAAGCGTGACAACCACCAGAGAAAACTTGATGGTAAACCACATGCTCTGCCAGAATTTTGTATCGCGGAAGACCTTTTTGTACTGCGTGAGGCCGACAAATTTAAACGTGGGATCAATTCCATTCCAATCCGTAAAGGAATAAATGAATTCCGTAATCAGCGGATACAAAAAAATCAGGGAAAACAGAATGATCGCCGGGCCCATGAAGAGGACATAGTCTGCGCCAAGCCTCATCTGCCGGATGCGCCGCATCCGTTCGCGGCCTTCTGTTTGCTGCTTCCTTTCCGCATCGAGTTTTTCTTTCAAAGTCTTTTCCCTCCTGCCTTGTAAATAGGCCTGCATGCCAAGCAGCCTGATGGCTGCCTCCCCCGGCACGCCGCCATATTGTCTGTATCCTTCGCCGTAGGCGGCAAACAATACGCTGACGACCACCCTATATGTGCGTTTAAAATGTGTTTTTTCCTGTATAAACTTGAGTAAATACGAATTTTAACAAGAAGCCGCGAAATGGGTCTTCCGCAGGCTTTCCAAAAAACATAATATGCGCACAAATATACAGCCGTTCTGCCCCGGTCCTCTGTTCCAGCCAGCCGGGTCAGGAATGACGGCGGCGGAATGCGGCGATACACGCGCGCAGAATGTTAGCATCTTACACAGTTTTCTTCATGTCGACACGAGTTGATATGTTGATATTAGCATAATCCGGCAGAGCTGTCAATCCTTTTCGACAAAAAAGTTTGGCGCATACATTCTGATCAGATTTGTTCTTCCCGCGTGGACATCTCGCCGCGAGCTCGCATAATTATTATACATTTCATGCATATCTGCGGTCAGACCTCCCATTATCTGCGCGCCTGCGCAGAGATTCTGCGGCTGCACCAGAAGCACGCCAGCGTCCGCACAATCCAGTCAAGTCCCATGACGATCCACAGCGCGACAAGTCCGCCCTGAAGCAGCTTCACCGCCGCGAAGCTCATCGGAACGCGGATCAGCCACATCCCAAGCAGCGCGATCAGGAACGGCCAGATTGTTTTTCCTCTGGCCTTCATTACGCCGGTCAGGACATTGTTGATCGCCAGGCATGGCTCTACAAGAGCTTCCACACGCAGAAGCAGCGCCCCCGTCTGAATTACGCTCTGCTCTTCAATAAACAGCCCCATAAGCTGCGGCGCAAATACAAACATGGCCGTGGCCATGACGCACATGACAAGAATGTTGTAGCAAAGGCATTTCTTTGTATAAAGATTCGCAAGCTCCTCTTTCCCCGCTCCCGCGGCCTGCGCTACGAGCGTCGTCGCCGCAACGCCAAAGCCGTTTGCCGGCAGATAGCAGATGGATTCTGCGGTATTGGCCAGCTGATGCGCCGCCAGGGCGGCCGTGCCCATGCCGGCAGCAAGCGAGGATACCAGAATCTGCCCGGAATTCAAAAGCACCCGCTCCAGCAGCAGCGGAAAGCTCAGCCTCCCCATCTGCCGCATGATCGCAGGATTGACCCGGAAGCGGTCCGAAACGTGAATACTGTACGGATTCTTTTTCCGGAAGAGCGCGGAAAGCATCAGCACGCCGGCGAACACCGCCGCGAGCAGCGACGCCCATGCCGCTCCGCGGACGCCCATCCCCGCGCCAGGCAGAGGAAGCTTCCTTCCAAAGAGCACAATGGTTCTGGAGGGGTAAATCAGCAGGAAATTCAGCGCGACATTGATCACATTCAAACATGCGTTATAAAGCATCGGCGTTTTCGTATTTCCAAGCCCGCGGGTGATGGCGCTCGTGACTGCAAGCATCAGCTGAAACAGCAGTCCCGCTGTGATAATGCGCAGATATGCAATCGAATCGTCGAGAATTTCCGCCTCAACGCCCATCAGCCGGGCATAATTCGGCGCAATGAGCATACAGGCAAGCAGACTCATCGAAATTCCTATCACAAAAATTCCAATCACTGCCTGGCGAATGATTTCCTTTGCCGCTTCTGCTTCGCCGCGGCCTACCGCACGGGCCGCAAGCACGGAAAAGCCCGTGGAAACGCTCAAATTGACGCCGTTGATCAGCCATGTCAAGGGAACGTTCACGGACACGGCCGCAGCCTCATTGACGCCGAGCGCGCCGACCATTGCCGTGTCCACATAGTTCACCAGCGTCTGCAGAATCTGCTCGACAATTGCCGGCCACGCCAGCAAAAGGATGATCCTTGTTTTGGATACTGCCGGGTTCAGCGGGTTTAAGTAGGCCGTCACAGCTGCCATCGCACCTCTTTTCGCCGCTTCTGCGGCGCAGCGTTCCTTCCCGCATTGCCGAAGCCCGCAGCGGGTTACCTCTGTGGTTTTTTGGAAAAAGCGTGCCATTTTCGCGCATGGCACGCCTGATTTTCTGTCCGGCCTGCCGCAGGGGCCCCCACGACAGGCCGGAATATTCAGAGCTTAGGCCTTATGTGCGCTCAGTCGAACCGGCCGTATTTCTGAATTCCATACATGACGGCGCGCAAGCTCGTCAGCTTTGTTCCGCAGTTCACAGAGCCGGCGGTTGCAACCTTCAGGCCGCGCGTTCCGAGGGCCTTGGCCATTTCGCAGTCTCTGCGGACCTCTCCGATGATCTTTTCTTCGTCGTTGGTCAGAAGCGTCATCGGGTTCAGGCAGCCCTCCACGCAGACGTCCGGCATATATTTCCGGATCTGGTCAAGAAGCACCGTCGGTCCAAAATTGACCTGCGTGAAATGCAGCTTTGACAGGATCGGCAGCAAATGCGCCATCTCGGAGTCGGAGTGCTGGAAGCGGCAGTTCTGCAGTCTGTCCGGGCAGGTGTACTGGAAAATATCATTCAGGATCGGGAACGCGTATTCTTCATACAGGTCCTCATTCAGCATGCAGCAGAAATCGTCATTGAAGCGATAGCCGTAGTGCATTTTCGCAACCTTCTCCGCGCCGGCCTCTTCGTTAAAGATATCGATATAGCCGCGCAGCATTCTGTGGATATCGTCAAAGAAGCGGTGGGCAAGGTCCTCTTCCTCCAGCATCAGCATGACCGTCTTTTCTACGCCGAAAAGCGACATCGCCAGCGTAACCGGGCCGCGGACCCGGCGGCCATACCACCATGCGTCCGGCGTTTCGCCGGTTTCCTCAAAGATTCTCTTCTTTTCGGACTCCCAGTTTGCCGGGAGAATAAATTCCCGCAGATTGTCAATCCGCTTTTCCGCCCGGTCCAGCTCTTTTTCAAGGTCCTGCGGCGTATGGAGGTCTGCTTCCAGCCATTCCAGGTCATTTTTCATGACATAGCGGCCGCCGAAGATTTCGCCGTGCAGGCGAACCTTCGGAAATTTCTGATGCGGCGGCATAACCTCGCTTATGACGCGCTTGCCGATGATCTTTTCCGCCTTGTCGTTATAGCGCTTCCGATATTCCAGCATTTCCGCCGGCGGCACGGGCGCCCACGGGTTAATCGGCAGCTCCAGCTCGCCAATTACCGCCTCATCCTCCAGGTAGAAGCCAAACGCGACCTGCTTGGCATCCTTACAGAAGCAATTGTCGCGCAGCGCGACTTCGTTATCCCTCCAGAACTGTTCCAGGTCAAGGTCCGGATATCTCAGTTGTTCTTCCATATACTTCCTCCTAATTGATTGATCCTGTTTTAATTGACTCGAGTAAACATTGCGCGGAAAACCGCCAAGGTTTGCTTTCTGACGTTTCAGGTGCTGCAGCGTTCATGCAGCTTCATTGGGTAACGGATACAGACCGGCGCTTCCTTCAGCCGGCTGGCTGTCAGGATATCCACGCTGGCATGTGCAATCTCCGCCTTCGGATAAGAAACCGTGCTCAGCTCCGGATTGCTGTTTTTCGCCGACGCCGTACCGCCGAATCCCATGACCGCGATATCCTCCGGTATGCGATAGCCGCGCTTCTGAAGATACGAAATACTTCGCACCGCTTCGGCGTCATTCGCAATGACAAATGCCGTCCGCTCCGAGCCGCAGGTTCGGTTGTAAAACTCCAGTGCCTGATCGAGAAATGTCATCAAAAGCTGTGGACTGTCCTTTTCGCCCAGCTTCTGATAGATATAAAAAACATCCCGGTGCAGCAGGAGGCCTCTTTTTGCCGCGGCCTGCAGGAATGCGTACAGCCGGATGCCGTCGCCATAGGGGCGCTTTTCGTCCGGCATCAGCCGCGTATAGGTACTCGCGATATAAAACAGCTTCCGATACCCCTTGACGTCCACAAGGTGGTGAACCATCTGCTCCATGCCGCCTTCAATATCGCCGGTTACAACCGAAATATCCGCAGAGAGGTCGTCGTACATTTTTGTCTGGAACAGCACCGTCGGCGCGCACTGCGCGCATTGGCGCAGCTGATCGGCGTTGAACATGCTGTTTGCTACAAAGATTCCGTCGCACTGGCGGGAAAGGAGCATGTCCAGATAAAACGGAATCTTTTCCGCCGAGCAGGAGCTGAAGGTCACATAATAGCCCTTTTCAAATGCATAGTTTTCCATTTCATAGGCCAGTTCGAGAAACAGCTCGTTGCGGATATCATCCGAAACAAACAGCAGCTGCCGGCCGCTGTGCGTCTTCAGGGACTTTGCAAAATAGTTCGGGCTGTATCCCAACGCGCGGATTGCGTCGTTCACCGCTTTTCGCTTTTCTTCGCTGACATAGTTGGAATTGTTCAGCACATAAGAAACCACGGCCGGAGATACCCCGGCAAGCCTTGCAACATCGTTTCTGTTTGCCATTCCTGCCTCCTGAAGCGCATCCACGAAACGGTCTCCACCGTTGAAACCGCAAAGCAGCGCCGGGTTATCGGTCGGCATCGGTCTGCACAAAGTGAAAGCTCACGCATCGTTTGATTCTATCTAAAAGTTATAAAATAAGTATAGTTCACTTCCACCTTTTTGTCAATTGATCCGCGCTTACTTCAGAAGACTGCCAAAGCCAAAATAGCGCACCGCATTGTTGTAGCAGATATTTTCGATCATCTGCCCGAGTGCCGGTGCATCCGCCGGATATTCTCCCGCTTCCACAAGGCCGCCCAGCAGATTGCACAGAATCCTCCGGAAGTACTCATGGCGCGTATAGCTCAGGAAGCTTCTTGAATCCGTCAGCATGCCGTTGAACGCAGACAGGGTCCCCAGGTTCATGACGCTGCGCATCTGCGCCTGCATGCCGTCCTTATTATCGTTGAACCACCAGGCCGAGCCCTGCTGGATTCTGCCCGGAATGTCGCTGTCCGTCTGGAAGCAGCCGGCAACCGTATTGATAATCCCGTTATCCGCCGGATTCAGCGAATAAAGAATGGTCTTCGGCAGCGCGGACTGCGTATCCAACAGATCCAGCAGCCTTGCCAGAGCTGCGGCGTTCGCTCCGTCGTTCATGGCGTCATAGCCGGTGTCCGGGCCAAGCTTTGCAAACATCCGGGACGAATTGTTGCGAAGGCAGCCGAAGTGCAGCTGCATAACCCAGCCGCGGCGGGCATATTCCTTTCCCACCGTGAGCAGCAGCGCCGTATGATAGGCCGTCTGCTCCTGCAGGGTAAGCGGCTGACCGTTTCTGGCCTTTTGGAAAATATCTGCAAGCTCGGCCTCGCTCGCCGGCTGGCAGAAGCAGAAATCCAGCGCATGGTCGCTGACGCGGCAGCCCCGCCCGGCGAAGAAGGCGATTCTTTCAAGAAGCGCACGGCGCATATCGTCCATTGTGCAAATGGGGAAGCCTGCCGCCGCTTCCAGCTTTTTCAGATATGCCGGAAATTCCGGCTTGTCCGCACGCATCGCCTTGTCCGGGCGGAACGCCGGCAGGACCACCGCAGGGACGTCCGGGTCCTTGGCAAGCTGCCGATGCGCCGCGAGCGTATCCGCCGGATCATCCGTTGTGCAAATCAGCTTTACATTCGATTTGCGGATGATTCCGCGTACGCCGAAATCATCCTGCGCAAGCATCCGGTTGCAATGCGCGTAAATCTCCGCCGCATTTTTCCCGTTCAGCGGCTCCGTTACGCCAAAATAACGCTGCAGCTCCAGGTGCGTCCAATGGTAAAGCGGGTTTCCGATCAGATTCGGTACGGTTTCCGCCCATCTCTGGAATTTTACGTCATCCGGCGCGTTCCCGGTAATCTCGTTTTCCGCAACACCGCAGGCCCGCATGGCGCGCCACTTATAATGATCTCCGCCGAGCCAGACCTCCGTAATCGAATGGTAATGACGATCCTTCAGAGTTTCCGCCGGGTCAATATGGCAGTGATAATCGACAATCGGCAGGTGCTCCGCATATGTGTGAAAAAGCTCCTGCGCAAAGGGCGTTTCCAGCAGAAATTCACGGTTCATAAAAGGCTTCATTGCAGCGTCTCTCCTTTGTATCAAAACTTCAGCATATACAGGCCGTCGGCCTCTTCCCTTATGAAAATTCTTATGTTATATTATAAACGCAAAGTTTTTTTATAAAATAGGAATAATTGCGAAATAATATTGTTTATCTTGCTGTTTTTCTATTGACACTTTTTCGGTACTGATATATTGTAGAAAAGGATGATTTGATGAAAAAAACGCTTTCTTCCTTTGATAATCGTCAGGTTATGCACAGACCGGACTATGAAATTCAGCACAAGCTGGATTCTTATCTGAAGGATGTGCAGCTGCACCACCACGATTTTTACGAGCTGTATTTTCTCGTCTCGGGCGATGTGACCTACTCGATCGAAAGCCGCATCTTCCATCTCATGCCGGGCGATATGCTGCTGATCAGTCCGCAGGAGCTGCATTCGGCCATCATCCGGCCGGATATGGCGCCGTACGAGCGATATGTGCTGTGGATTGCGCCAGAGCTGCTGACGGGCCTGTCTACCCGGCAGACAAATCTGCTGCAGTGCTTTTCCGGAAAGCCCGGCAGAAAAAATCTCCTGCATTTTTCTACGTCTGTCCGCAAATCCATCCGTGATTTTATGGAAATGATTCTGCAGGAGTCCGAGCGGAGCGGCGGCAGCTTCGGCGCCGACCTTATGGAGCACGCGCTTATCACCGCTCTGCTGGTCCTGCTGAACCGGATTTCTGCCGAGCGGCGCGACGCCGCCGAAATCCCGGCCGACGCGCCGTCCGGCTCCGACGTGCTGATCACCAACGTCGTGGACTATCTGAACCTTCATTACAGCGAACAGATTTCTCTGGATCAGCTTGCAGAGCAGTTCTTCGTCAGCAAGTTTCATCTTTCGCACACCTTCAGCCAGAATGTCGGGACCAGCGTTTACCGCTACCTGCAGAAAAAACGTCTGCAGATTGCCCGCCAGCTTCTGGCGCAGGGCGAAAAATCAAGCGTCGTCTATTCCCGCTGCGGCTTTTCGGATTATGCCGGCTTCTATCGCGCCTTCCGGGCAGAATACGGCGTGTCGCCCCGCAGCTATGCCATATCCGCCCGCTAGCGCCCGGCCGTCAGCCGGCGTGTGCCGGCGCATATGCCCTTTGCAGAATCGGGAGCCTCTGCGCCCATAAACTCCGGGCCTCGCCGGGTCCCCGGACCGATTGGATCTGAGCCTCCCAAAAAATCATACAGGAGGCGGATACCCATGTCCTTGACACATTTCGATTTTCATACGTTGAAGGTGTCCTTGCAGGCGCTCGGCTACGAGGTCTACGATTCCTCCTATGCAGAGGTGGGCGGGACCTGCTGCTGCTGCATGGTGCGCAGCAAAGAAAAAAAGCTGCTTGCTGCGGCAGGACAGACGCAGCTGTTCTCCGGCGAGCCGTGCGGAGATCTCAAGCTGTGCCCGCTGAGCGTAGAAAACGCAAAAGCGCTCATGACACTCTTCCCGTATACAAAACCCGTCAGCCATAAGAATCACCCCTTCACGCTGGGCCTTGGCGACCGCATCGGCCTTGCAGCGCCCGGTCAGCTCCGCGCACTGAAGGGCTATGACGTTTTTCCGGTGCTTGCGCAGCAGTCCATCCGCGAGCTGACGCTCACAAACCGCACCTTTCCGGAGGTCATTGCAGCGGCGGCCTTTGGCGTGTTTCAGGAGGGCTATACCGGCGGCTACGGCGCCGATGGAGACCATCTGAAAACCAAGGAAGAGATCCGCTACGCGCTGGAAAGCGGCTGCACGATGATCACACTCGACTGCTCGGAGCACATTGACAACGACGCCGCCGTGTGTCCGCAGGATACGCTGGATGCCGCATATGCCGCGCTGCCGGCCTATGTGACGTCGCACTATGAGGAAAAGTATCTTGGCAAAGAGCTTCCCGTCGTCGGCGCGCTTACGCCGGAGGAACTCAAGCGAATTGTATTGGTTTTTTACAAGGCGATCTCACACGCGATTGAATGCCACCGCTATATTGAACTGACAGCTGCGCACGAGGTCGATTTTGAGCTATCCATCGACGAAGCCCGCGCCATCACCTCCCCGGCGGAGCACCTGCTCATTGCAATGGAGCTCCGCGACGCCGGCGTCACGCCGGCAAGCGTCGCTCCGCATTTTACGGGTGAGTTTGAAAAGGGCATCGAATATCAGGGAAATCTGGATCAGCTTGCCGCCGATCTTCGAAGCCACCAGCAGATTGCCGAAGCCTTCGGCTATAAGCTGAGTCTGCATTCCGGCTCGGACAAGTTCTCGGTCTTTCCGATTCTGCATCGCATTACAAAGGGCCATGTCCACGTAAAAACAGCCGGCACCAACTGGCTGGAGGCGGTGCGCGTCGTTGCGATGGAGGCTCCCGCGCTCTACCGCAAAGCGCAGAAATATGCGCTGGAGCACCAGGCCGAGGCTGCAAAATACTATCATGTTACAACCGACCCGTCCACAATTCAGAACATCGACCTTATGAGCGACGCCTATCTTCCGGAATATCTTCAGCTCCCGGCTTCCCGCCAGCTGATGCACATCACCTATGGTCTGCTTCTCGCGCAGCCCTGGTTCCGGGAGCCCTTCTTTGCGCTGATGCATCGAAAGGAAGCGGTCTATTACGCCGGATTGGTCCAGCATATCGGCCGGCATCTGCGCTATCTGACCGCCGGATAAATTACAATTCTGCAGAAGAAAAACCAGGAGGTTTTCAGTTATGAGCAAAAAATATGCCCTTGCATGCCCGACGAGCATGGGTGTGCGCATCACGCCGCAGGATCGCATGGCGGTACAGAACAGCAATCTGTTTTATCTGCAGGCGACCAGCGCCGAGACCAATGTCCTGAACATTGCCTCAAGCCTCGGACATGAATGCCTCGCCCTGACAAAATTCGTCAAGGGCAGCCCCATTGCAGATTTTATCAAGCGCCAGCTCCGCGCCAGAAACATCCGCTTTGAAGGTCTGGATGTCGAGCAGGGCGGAGCGTGGGGCTACCGCCATCAGTTCAACATTGCCGACTCCGGCTTCGGTCTGCGCGCACCGCGCTTATGGAACGACCGCTCCGGCGAAGTCGGGCGGACGCTGAACGCAGCCGACTTTGATATTCCCCGGATTTTTGGCGAAGAGGGCGTTGAAATCCTGCATCTGTCCGGCCTGATTGCGGCCATGAGTCCTGAGACGACCGCGTGCTGCCTCGCGCTGGCGAAGGCCGCGAAGCAGTACGGCACGCTCGTCTCCTTCGACCTCAACTACCGCGCCACGTTCTGGAAGGGCCGCGAGGAGGAGCTTTCCAAAGCCTTCGGCGAGATTGCTTCTCTGGCCGACGTGCTCGTCGGCAACGAGGAGGACTTCCAGCTCTGCCTCGGCTTCAAGGGGCCGGAGGTCGGCGGGAAGGATCTCTCCTCCAAAATCGAATCCTTCAAAGTCATGATTACACAAGTAAAGGAGCACTATCCCCACACGCGGATGTTCGCAACCACGCTCCGCCAGGTTGTCTCGGCAAACGAGCATCTCTGGGGCGCTATCGTGCTTGCAGACGGCAAGTGGTACGTCGAGGAGCCGCGCGAGATTCAGGTCCTAGATCGCATCGGCGGCGGCGACGGCTTCTCCGGCGGCCTGCTCTACGGTGTGCTCAACGGCTGGGAGCCGGAAAAGTGCCTGCAGTTTGGCTGGGCCAGCGGGGTACTGGCCGCGTCAAGCCTGAATGATTACGCCGAGCCTGCCGATGAAAAGCAGGTCTGGGATATTTACAACGGCAATGCCCGTGTTCAGCGTTAAGGAGTGTAAAAAATGAAAAAAGCAGATATTGGCCTGATCGGCCTTGCCGTTATGGGCGAAAACCTGGTCATGAACATGGAGTCCAAGGGCTTCACCGTGGCTGTGTTCAACCGCACAACGGAAAAAGTAGACAGATTTGTAAACGGCCGCGCCGCAGGAAAGCACATCATCGGCTGCCACAGCCTGGAAGCGCTGGTGGAAAATCTGGAAAAGCCCCGTAAGGTCTTCATGATGGTCAAGGCCGGGCGTGCCGTTGACGACATGATCGAACAGCTTCTTCCCCTTTTGGAAGACGGCGATATCCTGATCGACGGCGGCAATTCCCACTTCCCGGATACCATCCGCAGAACCGCGTATGTCGAATCCAAGGGCAAGCTCTACATCGGCACCGGCGTGTC
>CAKUHJ010000003.1 GCA_934655935.1 uncultured Oscillospiraceae bacterium
GCCTCCGCGAACTTCGCCATATATTTGAGATTCCGGACGGAATATCCCTTCATCTCTGGAAAGGACAACTTGATATCCGCGGCAAGGTTTTCAACAAACCTGCTGCCCCAAACCTTATGCGCGTTAATGACCGTACCGATGGCGTGATACAGCCGAAGCAGCTCGCAGTTTACCTGAACCGCCGCGCGATACTGCGCCGTGCGGATCTCCTGCTTGACTTGCTCGACTGTTTCCAGATATTCGTTTGCATTCATCAGCATCATTCATCCCTCCCTACAGACTTATTGTAACAGAGGAAAACGGGAAAAGCAAATGTACAATGTGTGCTGCCCACCCAATCAAGCACATTGGAAATACCAATTATGCCTTTAGCCGCTCCCTATCCAGTGACAACTTCAGCAACAGCATCTTGAATTCCGGCGATATCCATGACGCGAATTCGCAGCCAATCATCGGATGCGCAAATGTTCCGCCGCCTTTGCCTTGTTTGGAAGCGATACCGATCGCCTCTGTCTTCTCAATCCATAGCTTTGGCGTCAAAGTAAACGAGGCAGTTTTCTTTTTCTCTAAAAGTTCAATGTAGCCCGCTTCTCTATAATCGGGATTGTTTTCCTGCTCCCACAGATTTAAAAATGCTAATGTGTTCTCACTGCGCAGCCAACTCTGTATCACATATCCCGGAGCATCCTTGCTGTGATTTCGCGCAAGCTCAGTCAGTGAAATGTAACTATCATCCTGCTTTTGGGGCTGAGACTTCGACTGCTTTCTCTGTTCCATGCGGGCCAACACCTCCGCCTTACTTCTCTTATAGCCGGCAAGAACAGAAAGCCTGTATTCGTCGATCTCATTTTCCGTCGCAATTCGCAATATAATTCGGTCCCGCTCCTCACAGGTGATGATATCCTCAGCTACGAGGGGCTCCAACAAGTTTCCGATACCGATCATATCCACCAAACTAAGTTTCTCTGCCACATCTCTCACCTCTTAAGGTTATTGTAGCATAATGTACAGAAATATAAAAGATGGATCAGTTCTGAGCCATAATATGCGAAACATAGCGCGTACTTTTTCTCGGCAAGCCCTCCTTGTCATAATCAATGTTACAGCGTGCCACCTTTTCAAATTGTACATCCAGAAACTTCTTTAGCCCGATGATCGCCGCATATTTTCCGTTAGAGAGAAGATGGTCTACCGCGGCACGAGTCCATTTCGCCTTTCCGGTCGAAGACGGTATTTGTTTTGCATAAAGCATATCCACAACCTTTCCCAAACTTGCCCCTGCCATATAGAAGTTAAAAATCAAGGCAACATTTTCTGCTTCGCTCTTATTGGTTTCAAGTCCCCCACTGTTGGTCAAAGTAAAACCATATGGTATTCTCATGTTTTGTTCCTCCTAAAATAAAAATTCCTATGTTTGCTATCTCATCCAAGAGATAAAACATAGGAATAAATGATATTTTGTTACCTTCTGCGTTGCCATTCTGCACAGCTTTTGAGTTATTTCATGTGATTCTCCAGCAGAAAAAGCAAAAGCCGTGTATAACTCAAGTTATACACGGCTTTTGTCTAATTTGGAGCAGGGTACGGGAGTCGAACCCGCCTCCGCGGCTTGGGAAGCCGCTGTACTACCGATGTACGAACCCTGCATATATGAACTTTATTGCCGCGCTCTGCGCGGCCGTACGGGAGTACTCCGGCGGCAAAGCCGCCTGTATACCCCTCGTGCGTTCCTATCATAACATCTCCGGGCGAAAAATGCAACCGTTTTCTGACGAAGATTCCGGGCCGGGGAAGTTTTGCTTCCCCGGCCCAGGGCACAACGCGTTACTGGAAAGAATAGCGGAGTACCGGAGTCCGTGCAGCCTTGACCTCGTCCAGGCGGCGCACCGACGTGGTATGCGGCGCGCTATGCAGCGCCTCCGGGTCCGTATACGCCATATCGCGGAGCTTTGTATAAATTTCGCAGACCTCGTCCATGAGCTGCTTACTCTCGGTCTCGCAGGGCTCGACCATGAGCGCTTCGTGCACAATCAGCGGGAAATACATGGTAGGCGGATGAAGGTCAAAATCCAGCATACCCTTGGCAAGGTCGAGCGCAGACACGCCGGTCTCCCGCTGCAGGCGCGCCAGTGACATCACAAACTCGTGCATGCAGAGCCCGTCATACGCCATGTCAAACCTCGGCCGCAGGCAGGCCATCATATAGTTTGCGTTCAGGACGGCGTTTTTGGCCGCCTCCGCAATTCCCTCCCTGCCGAGCGTGAGCACATACGTCAAGGCTTTCATGCACACGTCAAAGTTTCCGTAGAACAGCTTGACCCGGCCAATCGATTTTTCCGGATTTTCAAAGCCGAACTTTCCATCTCTCTCCACGACCAGGGGGCCCGGCATGTATCTGCGCAGAAAGGCCTTGCAGCCGACGGCGCCTGCGCCCGGACCGCCGCCGCCGTGCGGCGTGGCAAACGTTTTATGCAGGTTCGAATGGATGCAGTCAAAGCCCATATCGCCGGGACGAACAACGCCCATGACTGCGTTGAGATTTGCGCCGTCGTAATAGCACAGGCCGCCTGCCTCATGAACAATTTTCGTAATTTCCAGAATATTGGGATCGAAAATGCCGACGGTGTTGGGATTCGTGAGCATCAGTCCCGCCGTGTCCGGGCCGACCGCCGCGCGCAGCGCGTCAAGGTCGACGCCTCCGTTTTCATTCGAAGCGATATTCACCACCTGATAGCCGCACATGGCCGCGGTCGCGGGATTTGTGCCGTGCGCGGAATCCGGGACAATGATTTTGGTTCTCGCCGTATCGCCGCGCTCGGTATGGTAGGCCTTGATCAGCAGCACGCCTGTAAACTCGCCGTGCGCGCCGGCCGCAGGCTGAAAGCTCACCTCGTCCATACCGAAGATTTCGCCAAGCTCCGCGCCCAGAATATGCAGGGCCTCCAATGCGCCCTGCGCGCTTTCGGCGCTCTGGAGCGGATGGAGCCGGGTAAAGCCCGGCAGCGCCGCCATCTCCTCGTCAATTTTCGGGTTATATTTCATGGTGCAGGAGCCCAGGGGATAAAATCCGTCGTTCACGCCGTGAATGCGCTTGCAAAGCGCGCTGTAGTGCCGGATCAGCTCATTTTCGCTCACCTGCGGCAGGCGCAGCGGCTGCGTCCGCTCCTCGGGAAGGCGGTATTCCGGAACGTCGCACGCAGGAAGCAGCGTCATATGGCGGCCGGGCGCACCCTGTTCAAAAATCAGTTTCATCCGCCAAGCGCCTCCTTTACAATCGCGATCACCTCGTCGAGCTTCTGCTTTGAAACAAGCTCCGTCACGCACCAGAGGACGCCGTCGGCAAGCTCCAGGCCGCCAAGGATGCTTCTTTCCTCCAGCGCGGCCATAATTTTTCTGCGGGCGCCGGGGTCGGGGACCACGGTCACAAATTCATGGAAGAATTCCCCGGAATATTTCAGCCGGCAGCCAGCCCGCTCCAGGCCGGCGGCCAGGTAGTGCGCCTTGGAAAGGCAGAGCCTTGCGCACTGCTTCATACCCGCTTCTCCCATCGCCGCCATGTAAACGCCTGCCGTAAAGGCGCACAGCGCCTGGTTGGAGCAGATATTGGACGAGGCCTTTTCCCGCCGGATGTGCTGTTCCCGCGCCGAAAGCGTCAGGACATACCCGGTTTTCCCGTCTACGTCCGTCGTCTGGCCGACGATCCGCCCGGGGAGCCTGCGCATGAGCGCGCCGGTCGCCGCCATAAAGCCGAGGTACGGCCCGCCAAAGGCTGTATCCAGGCCCAGGGGCTGGCCGTCGCCGACGGCGATGTCCGCGCCCTGCGTGCGCGGCGTGGGCAGCAGCGCGCAGGCGATGGGGTTGACGCCCATCACGAATTTCGCGCCGGCCGCATGCGTGATTTCGCCAAGCACCGCGGCGTCCTCCAGCTGGCCGAAGAAATTCGGCTGCTGGAGATAGAAGCAGGCCGCATCCGCGCCGAGCGCGGCCTTGAGCGCTTCGGGGTCCGTTCTGCCGTCCCTGGCCGGGACGACGCGCAGCTCCGTATTGGAGGCAAAGCAGTAGGTCCGCATCACCGCAAGAACCTGCGGATTTGTGGTTTCCGAAACGTAAGCGACGGTGCGCTTGCGGTCCTTGCACATGGCGATGCTCTCCGCGGCGGCGGTTGCGCCGTCGTAATGCGAGGCGTTTGCCACGTCCATGCCGGTCAGCTCGCAGATCATGGTCTGAAATTCGAACGTTCCCTGCAGAACGCCCTGGCTGATTTCCGCCTGATAGGGCGTGTAGCAGGTAACCAGCTCCTCACGGGAGGCGACTGCCCTGACCGCGGCGGGCACAAAGTGGCGGTAGCTGCCCGCGCCGCGCAGAACCGTATGAAATACGCGGTTTTTTTCCGCCAGCGCGGTCATTTTTTCGCGCACCTCCAGCTCGCTCAGGCCCTCCGGCAGGCGGAGCCCCCCGCGCAGCAGCATCTGCTGCGGCACGCAGGCATAAAGCGCGTCCAGGTCCTTTACGCCGACCTTTGCAAGCATCTGCTCCCGCTCCGCCGGTGTGGTGGGAACGTAGGAGCCCATCAGTGTTCCTCCTTCGTAAAGGCCTCGTATTCCTCCGCGCTCAGAAGCTCTGAGAAATCCGTGATATTCTCCACCTTTACAATCCACGCGCCGTAGGGATCGGAGTTCAGAAGCTCCGGCGACTCGTCCAGCGACTCGTTGACCTCCGCGACCGTGCCGGTCACGGGGCTCATCACATCGGAGACCGCCTTGACGGACTCCACGTCGCACACGGACTCGCCCGCGACCGCCTCGTCCCCGACCGCAGGCAGATTCACATACACGAGGTCTCCCAGCTCTGCCTGGGCAAAATCAGAAATTCCGATCAGGGCCGTGGTTTCGTCGAGCATTCTGACCCATTCATGGTCGCGGGTGTACTTCAGTTCTTTCGGGAAATTCATATTGGTACCTCCATCATTTCAGTTTCGGTTTTCATTCTTCAGATTCCTGTTTCGCAGGCCAGGGCGTTCAGAAGCGCCTGCGTCTGATCGTCGGAGAAGCAGTAGCGAAGCTCGGTATAATCCGCGCGGAGCCTGGAGACCTCCTCCTTCACATCCGCATTTTTCTGCACGCACGCGGCAATCAGATGGGCAAGCCTGGAAAACTCCGCCGGTCCAAAGCCGAACCGGGTCATTTCATTGACGCCCATCCGCAGCGCGCCGGAGGCGGTAAAGCCCTCCTCCTCGGGCGTGGCCTGATAGTTGCAGATGATGTTGTTTTCCTCCAGCCGCTCGGCAATCTCCGGTCCGTGCGCATAGCCGACCCGGACAATCACCTGATGCGTCTGGGTATAGCCCATCGCCGGGTCGCCGGCCACGTCCAGTCCCTCCGCGGCGAGGCTTCCTGCAAAGGATTTCGCATTTTCCACGACGGCGCGCTGGTATTCCTCCTTAAAGGCGTTCATCTCATACGCCGCCATCAGCTGGCCGAGGAGCGTTCCCAGATGATGGTTTGAAACGCTGCCGGGGAAGGCCCTGGTCTCAATGGCCTCCCAGAGGCCCCACTTGAGATCCTCCGGCTTCCAGTTTACGCCGATCACGCCGCGCTGCGCGCCGAAGAAGGTCTTATGCGTCGAGCCGGTTACAATCTCCGCGCCTTCCTCAAACGGCTTCTGGAAATGTTCTCCGATCAGGCCGAGCACATGCGCCATATCGTACATGATGGTCGTCCGGATGCCCTGCTCGTCGACAAATTTCCGGATCTCGGCGACCGGCTCGCGGCAGAGCACCATGGACTTGCCGAAAATGATGAACTCCGGCTTGTAGCGCGCGAGAAGCTCCTTCGTGCGCGCGACGTCAATCTGGTACGGATTTTCCGCACAGACCGGGAAGTTGACCACCATCTGCTTTTCCGTGACGGGATCTGTCGCAATGTAATCGTGCAGCGCGCCCATCGGCTGCGCGGACAGGTGGCCGCCGCGCACAATGTGGTTGTTCATGACCCAGCCGAGCCGCTGCGGCGTGCGCTTCCGGTCCACACGGTTTTTAAAGTCCATCATCGCGGAAAATACCGCCGTATTGGACATCTGGCCGGAGGTGACGCGGGTTTCTGCCTGCGCGCAGCCAAGGAATTTCTTCATTTCCTCCACCAGAAGGGCCTCCGTCTGCGCGATGAACTTCGTGCCCTGATAGTAGAAAATCTCCGCGTCATAAAACGCCTTCTGCTTTTTATGCTCCGCATAGCGGTTGCACGGGTCGGAGGCTGAGAGCATCCGGACGGCTCTTGACTGGGTGTTTTCCGAGGGAATCAGATTGATGCACTGCGTCTGCCGCCACAGGTGGTTCTGCTGCGCCTGCATAATCAGCGTCCGCGCCTTTTCCAGATACCCCTGCTCCGACGGCGCGGGCTTTGCCGCCGTCACGCCCGGGAGAATCGGCCGGACATAGGGCGCGGCGTCCTGCCGGATATGATAGGCCACCACGCGCGCGGGCTGGCGCTTGCCGCGGACGTCGATTTCGACGTTGAAGTCCTGGCAGATCCGGCTGTCCAGATAGGCAAGACCGATCGAGCGCTTGCCGGTTTCCCCGGTAAAGACCGTCTCCAGCCCCTGGCCGGCGGTTTTGTAATACGGGATCATGGTTCCGGAGGTCACATAGCCGACAGGCTTTCCCTCCGCCCAGGCGTCGCGGCAGTAGACCGGGAAGCCCTTTCTCAGGACGCCCTTTCCCTCCAGGTAAACCGGCTGGATACGGTAGGGCAGATCCGCAAGCGCGGAGTAATCCCGGTTCATGATTTTTTTAAGCGCTTCAAACTGCTTTTTCAGCGCAGCCCTTCCGATAAACTCGCCCTTTTCCTCCGCAAAGGAAACCGCAAATTTCGCAAGCGGCACCGCGTAGACCGGAATTTCTCCGCCAAGCTCGCATTCGCCCATTTCGTGGCCGTAGAGGGGCAGCGCCGCCTCCATCCGCGTCGTGTCGCGCGCGCCCAGCCCCGTCGGCTTTGCGCCGAGTGCAATCAGCCGGTCCCAGAAATATCTGGCGTCCGCGCTGTCGCAGTACAGCTCATAGCCGATCGGCTCGCCGGTATAGCCGGTCTTTGCGATGCGGACGGGCCTGCCCTCCATGGTAAGCGTGCCGAGCGCATTCTTCACATTTTCCTCCGTGAGCGGCTTTCCGCCGCAGAGCGTCATGAGAATTTCCTTGGACTCCGGTCCCTGCACGGCGATGGCCGCATAGCGGTCCGAGACGTCTGTAAGCCGAACGTCAAAGCGCGCCGCCTCCCGCTGCAGGTGCGCCAGATCCTTGCCGATATTGCCGGCGTTGATAACCAGAAGATAGCGCTCCGCTTCAAAGCGGTAAAGATACGCGTCGTCCACGGCGCCGCCGGCTTCATCCGGAAGGATGCAGTACTGCGCCTGCCCGACCTCGAGCGCGAGGACGTTGCTGGAAAGCACATGCTGCAAAAACGCGACCCGCTGCGCGCCGCTCACGTCGATGCGGCCCATGTGCGATACGTCAAAAATACCGCAGTGCCGCCGGCAGTACAGATGCTCGGAGACAATCCCCTCCGGATACTGAATGGGCATTTCCCAGCCGCCGAAGTCGACCATGGTCGCGCCGGCGTCCAGGTGGGCCGGATAGAGTACCGTTCGTTTCAGTTCGCTCATAAAAACCTCCTTATTCTGCGAAAAAAGACAGAGCGCACCCCGAAGGGCGCGCTCTGTTTTATAGCCTGAAAGATTCTCCCGCGATCCGGGATTGCTTCTTCGGCGCCGCACGGAGGCGGCTTTCCAGAGTTCCGTCTGCAATCAGTTCCTGTACCTGAGAGTTCCTGCGCGTTCCCCTTCGGTGGCGCGCCCTGCGGCGCGCGCTCTCCTGACTGCTTCATCCGGCCAGCTTTACTTTTTTACACCATAGCATGCCGAACTGGAAAAATCAAGTCAAAACCCGGCGCAGGCGCGTCGGGTCCCGATTTTTGGTTAAGCCGTGCAAAAGCGGCCGCTTTTTTTGTGGAATCCGTCACGGGACAGGCTCATAAGCTGGACAAGGGAGGTGAGGACATGCGCAAAGGAACGCTCCTGGGCGATACGCTGCTTCTGACGGCGTCGTCCGTGCTGCTGCGCGGACTGGGGATGCTGATGAATACGCTGCTCAGCCGCGCCATCGGCGCGGAGGGTCTCGGGATTCTGCAGCTGATTATGAGCGTGTTCTCCTTCTCCATGACGCTGGGCCTCTGCGGCACGCGGACCGCGGCGCTCTATTTCTGCGCCTCCCAGGCCGGCCCGCGCGCAGACGGACTTCGCGCGGCGGCGCTTTGCTGCCTTCGCTATGTGCTTTTTACCGCCTGCTGCGCGGGTACGGCGCTGTTTCTCTTCGCGCCGGGCCTTGCCGGATGGCTTCCGGGGCTTGCGGGCTGCAGCGCGCTTTTGCGCCTGCTTGCCCCGCTGCTGCCGGTTCACGCCGTCAATCTGGTGCTGGGGGCCTGCTTTACGGCCGCCGGGCGTGTGCGCACGCTGATTGCCGTCGATCTGGCGGAGCGGCTGTTTTCCTCGGCACTGTTTGCCGCACTCGTTCTGCGCGGCGCGGCCGCCGCGCCCGAGACTGTGTGCCGCTGGTTTCTTCTTTGCGAGGGGCTGGGCGCAGCGCTCTCCATGCTGGCGCTGCTTGTCCTCTTCCTGCGGCAATTCCCGCCTGCCGGACGCACGGCGCAGGCCCCTGCGCGCCTGCGCGCAAGGCTGACCCGGCTGTGCATTCCTCTGGCTCTGGGCGAATATCTGCGCGCGGGGCTCTCGCTTCTAGAGCAGTATCTGATTCCGTGGGGGCTTTTAAAAAGCGGGCGCAGCCAGCTGCAGGCGCTTGGCGCCTATGGAACGCTCACCGGGATGGTGTTCCCGATGATGATGTTCCCCGCCGCGCTTTTATACGCGCTGAACGATCTGCTTCTGCCCGCGCTTGCACGCCAGACCGGCCTGGGGCGCGCCGGGCGCTGCGAGCAGCTGATTTTCCGGAGCCTTTCGGCGGCGCTTCTGTTCGCGTCCTTCTGCGCCGGGCTGTTTGTCAGCACGGGCATGCCGCTTGCGCGCCTGCTGTTTGACAGCCCGCAGGCCGGCCGCCTTCTGTCTCTCTTCGCGCCCATGCTCCTGATGCTCTATCTGGATATCCTGACGGACGGAATGCTGAAGGGCCTTGGGCAGCAGCAGGCGAACCTGCGCATCAATCTTCTCACGAGCGTGCTGGACGTGGCGCTTCTGTACCTGCTGCTGCCGCGCGCGGGGCTGCCGGGGTATCTTGCGGTCTTTTTCCTGACGCACGCCGTGAATTTTGCGCTCAGCCTGCGCCGCCTTCTGCAGCGCTGCCAGAGAAGCCTTTCTCCCGTGCAGGCCGTGCTGCCGCCCGCCTGCGCCGCGCTTGCCTGCGCAGGCGCAGGGCTCCTGCAGGCAAGCGGCGACTGGAGCCTGCTTTTTCTGCGCGGGCTGTGCTTCAGCGTGCTGTTTTTCTGTCTGGCCGGACTTTTGGGTCTTCTTCGCGGAAGGGTGCAAACATAAGCGGGCTCCGGCGGTCATATAATCGAGTAGCACAGCCTGGAGGTGCCCGAATGACCGAAGATCTTGAAAAGCGAGCCAAGGAACTTGCTGTGTACCTCATTGAGACCCGCACCACGATCCGGGAAGCGGCAAAGCACTTTCGATTATCCAAGTCCACCGTGCACAAGGATCTGTCGCAGCGTCTGCCGCTGTGCAGCAAGGCCTTGTATATGCAGGTCAAGCAGATTCTGGACTGCAACAAGGCCGAACGTCATATCCGGGGCGGCAACGCCACGCGGAAGAAGTACAAAGGCTACTGAAAAAACGCGAAGGGGGCTCCTTGCCCCCTTCACGCTTTCCCCGCTGCTCTGTCGCAGCGCTGCATATCATTGTTTTTCGGCAGTCTCGGGCTTTCATGCCTTCCCAAGCTGCTTCGTTTTTTCATAGGCGGCGCAGACCGCCTCCATGCAGGCCGCGCGGACGCCGCCGCGCTCAAGCGCATACACGCCCTCAATCGTGCTCCCACCCGGGCTGCAGACGTCGTCCTTCAGCTTTTCCGGGTGCTCGCCGTCCGCCAGCGCCAGCTGCGCGCTTCCAAGCAGCGTCTGCGCAGCGTACCGGGCCGCCTTTTCGCGCGGAAGGCCGCAGCGCACCGCGCCGTCCGCCAGCGCCTGCAAAATCAGGAAGGCATAGGCCGGCCCGCAGCCGGAAAGCGCGCTTGCCGCGTCAATCAGCTTCTCCGGCAGCTCGTCCGTCTTTCCGGCAAACGCCATCAGCGTCCTGAATTCCAGAAGTTCCTCTTTTGTACACCGGCTGCCTGCGCAGAGCAGAATCAGCCCCTGGCCGACCCTGCAGGGGGTGTTCGGCATAATCCGGAGAATCCGCTTCCCGGGGAACAGCGCCTCCAGCCGCTGCAGCCCGACGCCCGCCAGCATGGAGACCAGAATCGGGTCCGACTCCTGCAGCTCCGGCTGCAGCTGCCGCGCAGCCGCCTCCAGGCCCTGCGGCTTGAAGCCCAGAAACACGAACCGGCACACTCTTAGGATTTCCTCCGGGCCGGCGCCCGCGCAGCCAAGGCGCTTCGCCGCCTGAAAGGTATGCTCCGGCGTGCTGCAGGCAACCAGAACCTCCTCCGCTCCGACCGCCTGGATGGCCGCCTGCGCCAGCGCGCCTCCCATATTGCCGGCGCCAAGAAAGCCCACTGTTTTTTTCATTCCGCGTCCTCCTATCGAATCTGTCCGTCGCCTGTGATCACATACTGATAGGTGCTCAGCGCGTCCAGGCCCATCGGCCCTCTGGCATGCAGCTTCTGGGTGGAAATTCCCATCTCGCAGCCAAGGCCGAATTCTCCGCCATCTGTAAAGCGGGTAGAGACGTTCACATAGACCGCCGCGCTGTCGACCCGCGCGGTGAACAGCGCCGCATGCGCGGGGTCCTCCGTCACGATGGCCTCGCTGTGGCCGGTGGAATGCCGCGCAATATGCGCAATCGCAGCCTCCACGCTGTCCACCACGCCGACGGCCAGAATATAATCCAGAAATTCCGTGTCAAAATCGTCAGGCCCCGCAGGCGTCCCCGCAATAATTGCCGCCGCGCGCCGGTCCAGCCGCAGCTCCACCGGCGGAAGGCCCTGCGCCGTGCGTTCGTCCACCAGGGCCTGCTTCAGAAGCGGCAGGAAGCGCTCTGCGACGGCCGCGTGCACCAGGCACACCTCCTCCGCGTTGCAGACGGAGGGACGGCTGGTCTTCGCGTTGACAATGATGCGCAGCGCTTTGGAAAAATCCGCCGCCTCGTCGACGTAGACATGGCAGATTCCGGTTCCGGTCTGAATGCAGGGAACCGTTGCATTTCTGACGCAGGCCTGAATCAGCCCTGCGCCGCCGCGCGGAATCAGAAGGTCCACCAGCCCCTGCGCCTGCATCAGCTCCTGCGCGCTTTGGCGGCTGGTATCCTGAACCAGATTCAAAGCGTCGGGATTGCCGCCCGCCTGCAAAATGCCGTCCTTCAGCGCCTTTACAATCGCGCTGCAGGACCGGAAGGCCTCCTTTCCGCCCCGCAGGATGCAGGCGTTTCCGCTTTTGAGGCACAAGGCCGCGGCGTCCGAGGTCACATTGGGCCGGCTCTCATAAATGATGGCCACCAGGCCCAGCGGTCTTTGCAGCTTCTGAATGCGCATGCCGTTCGGCCGGACCTGCTCGTCCAGCACGCGCCCGGTATGGTCCGGCAGCGCCGCAATGGCCCGGACGCCGTCCGCCATCGAAAGAATTCTTTTCTCGTCCAGCCGCAGCCGGTCCAGCATCACATCGGAAATATGCCCTTCCGCCTGCGCCAGATCCTCCTCGTTGGCCCGCAGGATTTCCCCGCTTCGGTCGCTGAGCGCGTCCGCCATAGAAAGAAGCATCCGGTTTTTATCCGCCTCCGACGCATCACGCACCGAGGGCCAGGCCGCGCGCGTCCTCTGCAGCAATTCAAGCGTTGTCATGCCGCTTCTCCTTTCTGAGAAATCTTGTTCCGACCGGCGCTCCGGCCGCAATGTCATAAAGCCGCTCGGGGTGCTTTCCGTTCGCAATTACCATCTCGCAGCCCGCCTCCGAGGCAATCTGCGCGGCGCGGAGCTTCGTCACCATGCCGCCCGTCCCGAGCTCCGAGCCGCTGCCGCCGGCCAGCGCAAAAATTTCCTCGCTGAGCTCCGCGACCACCGGAATCAGCCTTGCCTGCGGATTTGTCCGCGGGTCGGCGTCGTAGAGCCCGTCAATATCCGACAGCAGCACCAGAAGCTCCGCTCCCACGCTGGCCGCCACGGCGGCGGAGAGCGTATCGTTGTCGCCGATCACAATTTCATCCGTCGAAACCGTATCGTTCTCGTTGATGACCGGCAGGGCCTGCAGCGCGAGCAGCCGCTCCAGGGTGTTGTGGAAGTTCTGCTTCCGGCCGGCGTCCTGGATATCCGGCGCGGTAATCAGAAGCTGCGCAACCGTATGGTCATATTCTGTAAACAGCTTGTCATAGACGTACATCAGCTCGCACTGCCCCACCGCGGCGGCGGCCTGCTTTGTGGGCATATCCTTCGGGCGCTCCGGCAGGCGAAGCTTTCCCACGCCCATTCCGATGGCGCCGGAGGAGACGAGGATGATCTCGTGTCCGGCATTTTTCAGGTCGCTGAGCACCTTGCAGAGCGTCTCTATCCTTTGAATGTTCAGCCGTCCCGTCTGATAGGCGAGCGTGGACGTGCCGACCTTCACAACGATTCTCATGGCAATCCTTCTCCCGGTTTTCAAATTGTTTATCATTGTAGCACGTTCTTTCCCGCCCTACAATATTTTTTTGCAAAACCTCTTGCATTTCCGGCAAAGCGTGCTATAATAAGGGCAAGGTTAGCGCGTGCGGGTAATTCCGCAGGCTGAATGGGGTGAGAATCCCCGCGAGTCGGTCACTGTGATGCTTCCCGGAGAAGCTAAGTCAGATCTGCTGAGCGCTGGCCTGTGCCACCGCCATCACCGGGGCCGAACGAGCAATCTTTGTATTGTTTACCGTACGGTCATGGCCTGGCCGCACGGTTTTTTTGTGCGTCCAATCCCCCTGTACCCGCACGGGGCCGATTCCCCCTTCGGCTCTGTGCAATCAAACACCGGACAGCTGCTGAATGGGAACCAGCCGCTGCCCGGTGTTTGTTTTATCCGAAGAGGCGCTGCGCCGGCTTACGGCATCTGCGCAATGTCGCAGACGATATCGACGCATTTTTCAACGCCGAGCTTGCCGCTGTCGAGGCAGATATCATAATTCTGCGCCTCGCCCCAGTTGTGATTGGTGTAATGCTTGTAATAGACCTTCCGCTTGGCGTCCTTCTCCTGCAGGCGCTTTTCCATCGGCTGCGAGGTCTCGCCGTAGCGCTCGAGCACGCGCTTGGCGCGGTGCTCCTTGTCCGCGTGAACAAAAATGTGCAGGCAGTCCGGATGGTCCTTCAGGATGAAATCCGCGCAGCGGCCGACAATGACGCAGGGGCCCTTGGCCGCCAGGTCGCGGATCACGTTCGTCTGGCAGATGTAGAGCTTATCGGAAACGCTCATCGTATCGACCAGGCCCATCGGATGCGCGGACACGGCAATGTTGAACAGGAAGCTGCTGGTTACGGAGGCGTATTCGCCGATCTCCTCGATGAACTCATGCGAAAAGCCGCTCTCCTTCGCAACCGCGTCCACGAGCTCCTTATCATAGTAGGGGATTGACAATCGCTCTGCTACTTCCTTGCCGATGGTTCTTCCGCCGCTGCCAAACATACGGCTGATGGTGATGACTTTATTGGTCATTTTTATAAAATCCCCTTTCTCCATAATCATATTTTTTATTATTATACACGAAGCGGCGCCGGATTTCAAATCAATTTTTTTGACTGGCCAAGTCCATGCGCATATGCTATACTGAAGCAGGGCGATTTTATGTATTTTGAACGAACTGTTTTGCAGATCTGCGGCGATTATGCGCTGCTCGCCGGTCCGGAGGGCACGCAGAGCGAGGTCGCAATGGCGCTGCTGCCGGAAGGACTCCAGGAGGGCATGACGCTGATTTTCGAAAATTTTGAATACCGTGTGAAGGAGGACGAAACATGATCCGACATATTGTGATGTGGAAATTCCGCGAAGGGGAAGAGGAAAAGCGCGAGCAGTTCTTTTCCGGTCTTCAGGCGCTCTACGGCGTGATCCCGGAGATCCGCGCCATGGAGCTGCACCGCAGCTGCAAGCCCGGCAACAGCTACGACGCCTGCCTGATTGCGGACTTTGACAGCCTGGAAGCGCTCAGCCGCTATAAGAACGACCCGCGGCACGTCGCTGTGAGCCAGCTGTGCAAATCCATCCGCGAAAGCCGCGGCGCCATCGACTACGAGCTGTAAGCCCCATGGAGCATCGGAGCGACGAGCAGCTGCGCCAGCGCCTGCGCGCGCAGCTTTCCAGGCTTGGCCCATGCCGGAGAAAGCAGCTGATTGAGGCCGTCGCCGCGGAGCTTTCGCCAAGCGCGGCGGAACTTGCCGACAAAAGCCCGCAGAGTCCCCTTGTCCGGGAAAAGAGCCGCATCGGCGCGCTTCTGACGGAGCTTGTGCATACCGGCTGCCTGCGCGAGGACGCGCTGGGGCTTCTGTATGCCGTTCCGGCCGCGCCGCAGCGCTTTTCCCCGGGGGCCGTGCGCGATTTTCTCGCCCAGACCATCGCCCGCGAACAGCCCATCGGCCGGCAGCGGCTGTTTGCGCTGTCCGAGGCGCACTTCGGAACCGACCAGACGCCCTCCCGGCAGGACGACAACGCGCTCAGAAGCATCGTCGGAAACGTTCTGGCCGAGCTTGAGCGGGAGCAGGCGCTGAGCAAGGGCTCGCGCGGCTACCGGCTTCTGGACGCGGGACGCTATCCGGCGACGGAGCTCGGCGGATATCTGCGCGCCGCCGCCTGCGGCGGGGATCTGAAGCAGTGCTTCCTGGAGGCCGTACATACCAAGGGCGGGGAGTGGTTTGAAAGCTACTGCGTGGAGCTGCTGCGGCGCTATTTCCTCTCGTGCGGGAAAACCGTTCTGCTCGCGCAGGTGACCGGCGGCTCGGACGACGGGGGAATCGACGGCAAAATCCAGACGCAGGACGCTTTGGGCTACCGCGAGTGCGTGCTGATGCAGATGAAAAACCGCCACGCCGTCATGACCGCAAAGGACGTCCGGGAATTTTACGGCGCGGTCTGCGCGGAAAACGGCTCGCGCGGAATTTTTATCACGCTTTCCAGCTTTCATCCGCAGGCGCAGCAGCTGCTGGACAAGGTCGACAATCTCACCGGCGTGGACGGCGAGCGGCTGTTCGCCATCGCCGGCCGCTGCCGCTATGGCCTGCAGGAGTGCGGCGGCGTCTGGCGCATCGACGAGACGCTGCTGCTCGGCAGCTGATTTTGTGGATTGCCGCCAAGCGCGGGCGGGCGCGCTTTCCGCGTTTTATGGAAAACGCCCATTTTTCCTTTTCCCATTAAAAAGCACTTGATTTTTGCAATTGCCGTGCTATAATGGCGACAAAATTAAATAAACAGTCAAAACACAAAGATATAGAGGCGCGGAACCGATCAGTACCTCCCATCAGGCCCTCAAAGGCCGCCAACCGGGAAGCAAAGGCGTTTCCGCCGAAATGGCAGGGTGTTTGAGCATCCGGCCGTTGGGCATACAGAGAACATCTGTATGACTGTCGCAATGACTTTGCGGAGTGCTATATTCGATAGTTTTCAGAATCCCGGGGCATCCGGTTCCAAACGGTCGAAGCACTTTTGCTTTGACCGTTTTTTAATTTGAACCATTTTATTACCGGGAGGAACCTATCATGAGAAGAATCACTGCTGCCATCCTGACCGCCATTTTGCTTCTTGGCTGCCTGTGCGCCTGCTCCGGCGGCCGGCAGAAGGCCGACATCAGCCAGGCTGCAACCATCGCCGAGCTTAAGGGCGCTACCATCGGCGCGCAGACCGGCACATTCCACCTGACCGTGCTTGACCAGATCGACGGCGTCACGAAGAAGGATTACCCCGACTTTACCGATCTTCTGAACGCGCTCAAGTCCGGTGCAATCGACGGCTATGTCGCCGAGGAGCCGACCGCGCTTGAGGTCTGCGGCAAGGACGATACGCTCACCTATCTGCCCTTTGTCAACAACGGCACCGGCTTTACCGCCACGGACGCCGAGACCGGCATCGCCGTCGCGTTCAAGACCGGCTCTCCGATGGTCGCAACCGTCAACGAAATTCTTGCCCAGATCCCGACGGAAACCCGTCAGGCCCTTATGGCGCAGATGGTCCGGCTCAGCGCAGATCCTGACACGGAGCTCTCCGAGCCCATCGCGCTGGACCCCGGCCAGACGGACGGCGCAAACGGAACGCTGAAGATCGCCATGGAATGCGCCTACTCTCCCTTTAACTGGACCCAGACCACGGACGCCAACGGCGCAGTCCCCATCAGCGGCCAGACCAACATGTACGCCAACGGCTACGACGTTGCGGTTGCAAAGTACATTGCCGCGCAGCTCGGCATGAACCTTGAGGTCTATTCCTACGTATGGGATTCCCTGATTGCCGCTGTCCAGTCCGGCGCGGTGGACGCAATTGCCGCCGGCATGAGCCCGACCGCCGAACGCGAGGAGCAGGTTGACTTCACCGACTGCTACTACAACAGCAACCTCGTCGTCATCATCAAGAAGAACGGGTAAGCAGCGATGGAATTCCTGAATGAGGTGCTCGGCATTGTCCGCCAATACCACGGCTATCTTCTTTCCGGCGTCGGCTATACGATGCTGCTCGCGCTGGCGGGCACGGTCTTCGGCTTTCTCATCGGCCTTCTGACCGGCGTGGTCCGCACGGCGCCCAAGTCCAAAAATCCGGTGCTGCGGGCGCTGCACAGGCTTCTGAACGCGCTCATCGCCGTTTACATTGAAATCTTCCGCGGAACGCCGATGATGGTGCAGTCCATGGTCATCTATTGGGGCTATGCATTTCTGAACGACGGCAATACCCTGCCGCTCATTCCGGCCGGCCTGTTCATCGTCTCGATCAACACCGGCGCTTACATGGCGGAAATTGTCCGCGGCGGCATCATTTCTGTGGACAAGGGGCAGCTTGAAGGCGCCTACTCCGTCGGCATGACGCACGGACAGGCCATGCTCCACGTCGTCATCCCGCAGGTGCTGCGGAACATTCTTCCGTCCGTCAGCAACGAATTTGTCATCAACATCAAGGACACGTCCGTTCTGAACGTCATCGGCGTGACCGAGCTTTACTACATGGCCGGCGTCATCAAGCGCATCAACCTGCAGACCTTCCAGACCTACGCGGTCATCTGCGTGCTGTATTTCATCCTGACCTTCACGGTGACGCAGCTGCTGCGGCTTCTGGAGCGCAGGCTGGCCGGCGCTGAGAGCTATACCATCTGCGGCTCGGGCTCCGATTCGCAGGCCGTGATCCGGGTAAACAAGGAGGGGCAGGCATGAGCGAGATTCTGAGACTGGAGCATCTTGAAAAAAGCTTCGGCGCGAACGCCGTGCTCCGCGATATCAGCTTCTGTGTCAACCAGGGCGACGTGATCAGCGTCATCGGCCCCTCCGGCTCCGGAAAGAGCACGATGCTGCGCTGCATCAACCTTCTCGAGCAGCCGACGGGCGGCAAGATCTTCTTCGAGGGCCGGGACATTCTGGACCGGCAAATGAAGCTTCCGCAGTACCGTGCGCGCGTGGGCATGGTGTTCCAGCAGTTCAACCTCTTCGGCAACATGACGGCGCTTGAAAACTGCGTGCAGCCGCAGGTCACGGTTCTGCGCCGGAAAAAGGCCGAGGCCATGGAGCGTGCGCGGGATTATCTGTCCCGCGTGGGCATGGCAGCCTATGAAAACGCGCGCCCGGCGCAGCTGTCCGGCGGCCAGAAGCAGCGCGTGGCGATTGCCCGTTCGCTCTGCATGCAGCCGGATGTGCTGCTCTTCGACGAGCCGACCTCCGCACTGGACCCGGAAATGGTCGGCGAGGTACTGGACGTCATGAAAAAGCTTGCCGAAAGCGGCCTGACCATGCTGGTCGTCACGCATGAGATGGCCTTTGCACGCGATGTTTCCGACCGCGTGATCTTCATGGACGGCGGCGTGATCCTTGAGGACGCACCGCCCGAGGAGCTTTTCGGAAATCCGAAGGAAGCGCGCACCCGGGAATTCCTCTCACGCTATCTTGCAAGACGTTAAAATCCAAACGGACGGGGCTTCGGCCCCGTCCGTTTTTTAGGGCAACGCCGCACAATTCGGCAAGCTGATTCGGCGAGAGATTTTTCGTCAAGCCAAGGTTTGAAAAGTGAAGGAATACTGTATGTATTTCGAACTTTTCAAACCGCAGAATTGGCGGAAAAGATCCGCTGAAGCACGAAGACGCAATTGTACGGCGTTGCCTCAGAACAATGTAATCTGGCTGCTTTCCGGAAGATCCGCGAACGCGCCGGCGGCGCGGAGATCCTCAATATGCGTTTTGGAAACCTTCGGGCAGGCCTGCGAGAATTCCTCGATGGAGAGGAACGTTTTGCCCTCGCGTCCCTCCATAATATCCCAGGCCGCGCTTTCGCCGAGACCCGAAACGGCCACGAAGGGCGGAAGCAGCTTCCCGTCTTCAATCTGGAAGCGGGTGGCATGTGAGCGGTAAAGGTCGATGTTTGCAAACCCGAAGCCGCGCAGGTAAAACTCGTAGCAGACCTCCAGGGTGGTGAACAGATCGTCGTCCTTGGCCGTCGCGTCCTCGTCAGACTTGATTTCCTCGATTTTCTTTTTGACAAGCTCGACGCCGTGCGTCATCATTGCCGCGTCGAAGCCGCCCTTCTGGCTGCGGCGGTAGAAATATGCCGCATAGAACGCAAGCGGCTCATGCACCTTGAACCAGGCGATGCGGAAGGCCATCATGACATACGCCGTCGCGTGGGCCTTCGGGAAGAGATATTTGATCTTTTTGCACGAGCCGATGTACCAATCCGGCACGCCGGCCGCCTTCATCTCCTCCTCGGCGCCGTCCGGAAGTCCGCGGCCCTTACGGACCGCCTCCATGATCTTGAACGAGCGCTTTTCCGGCATGCCGCATTTGATGAGATAGAGCATGATATCGTCGCGGCAGCCGATGGCTTCGCCGACCGTCGCCGTTTTGGACAGCACCAGGTCCCGCGCGTTTCCAAGCCACACGTCCGTTCCGTGTGAAAAGCCGGAAAGGCGGATGAGGGTATCAAAACGGGTCGGCTGCGTTTCCTGGAGCATTCCGCGCGTAAAGCCCGTGCCGAATTCCGGAATTGCGCATGAGCCGACCGGGCCAAGAATCGGATCGTTTTCATAGCCCAGAACCTTGCTGGAGGTAAAGATGGACATCGTGTCCTGATCGTCCAGCGGGATTTTTTTTGCGTCCACGCCGGTCAGATCCTCCAGCATTCGGATCATGGTCGGGTCGTCGTGGCCGAGCATATCCAGCTTGAGGAGGTTTTCTTCCATGGAATGATATTCAAAGTGCGTGGTGATCCACTCGGAGTCCTTGTCGTCCGCCGGGTGCTGCACCGGGCAGAAATCCCAGATTTCATTTTCCTGCGGTATGACGACCAGGCCGCCCGGATGCTGGCCCGTGGTGCGCTTGATGCCGACGCAGCCAAGCGCCAGCCGGTTTTCCTCCGCCTTGGAGACCACCCTTCCGCGCTCGGAGAGGTATTTTTTTGCGTAGCCATAGGCCGTTTTTTCCGCGACGGTGCCGATGGTGCCGGCGCGGAAGACGTGCGTCTTGCCGAACATCTGCACGCAGTAGGCATGCGCGCGCGCCTGATACTCGCCGGAGAAGTTGAGGTCAATGTCCGGAACCTTGTCGCCGCCGAAGCCCAGGAAGGTCTCAAAGGGGATGTTGAAGCCGTCCTTGTCGAGCTTCGCGCCGCACCGCGGGCATACCGCGTCCGGCAGGTCCGCGCCGCAGGCGCAGTCCTCCGGCACGTCAAAGCTTGTGTACTGGCACTTCGGGCACCGGTAATGCGGCGGGAAGGAGTTGACCTCCGTGATGCCGGAAAGGAAGGCCACGATGGACGAGCCGACCGAGCCTCTGGAGCCGACCAGATAGCCGTTTTCCAGCGAGTTCTGCACCAGCTTCTGGGCAGACATATAAATCACATCGTAATGGCAGGAAATAATATCGTGCATTTCGGTGTCGACGCGCTTTTGAATCAGCTCCGGCGGATTTTCACCGTAGAGGCGATGGAGCTTGCCGTAGACGAGGGACTTCAGGTCCTCCACGGAATTTTCAATCTTCGGCGCGAACAGATTGTGCGGAACCGGGCGAAGCGTCTCGCACCAGTCGGCAATCCGGTTCGGATTCTGGACGACGACCTCGAAGGCCTTCTCCGCGCCGAGATACGAAAACTCCGCAAGCATCTCGTCCGTGGTGCGAAGATAGAGCGGCAGCGGCCGGTCCGCGTCGGGCATCTGCTTGGTGGCAAGCAGAATGTGGCGGAAGATTTCGTCCTCCGGGTCCAGAAAGTGGACGTCGCCCGTGGCGACCACCGGCTTTCCGAGCTCCTCGCCGAGCCGGACCACCGTCCGGTTGAAGCTCCTGAGCTTCTCCTCATCCTCCGCCATGCCCTTGTCCAGCATGAAGCGGTTGTTGCAGAGCGGCTGAATCTCCAGGAAATCATAGAACGCGCCCAGCCGCTTCAGCTCGGCCCAGCTCTTATGGTTGACAATCGCCTGGAACAGCTCTCCGGCCTCGCAGGCCGAGCCGATGATCAGCCCCTCGCGCCATTTCAAAAGCTCGGATTTCGGCATGATGGGATAGCGCTTGAAGTATTTGAGATTGCCGTAGGAAATCAGCCGGTAGAGATTCCGCAGGCCAATGGAGTTTTTGGCGAAGACAATGATGTGCCGCGCCTGGCGGCCTGTAATTTTTCCGCCCGCGCGGAGCTTTTCCATCAGGGGATTGACGGCCTGCAGGCGGTGGACGTCGTGCTCCTGCTCCAGCATGCGGAAAAACCGCATCAGCAGATACCCACAGGTAATCGCATCGTCCGAGGCGCGGTGATGGTTGAAGTCCGGCAGGCTCAGGGCGTCGGCCACAATGTTCAGCTTGTACTTTCCAAGCTCCGGCATCAGGTTCTGGGCCAGAATCAGGGTGTCGGCATAGGTCGGCTGGAAGGCGATGTGCAGCCGCTCGCATGCAGCCGTGACAAAGCCGATATCAAAATCCGCATTGTGCGCGCACAGGGGCCGCCCGCCCACAAAGTCCAGGAACTTCGGCAGGACCTCAGAAATATCCGGCTGGTTTTCCAGCATGGCGTCCGTGATGCCGGTCAGCTCCACAATCTTCTGCTCCAGCTTCCGGTGCGGGTCCACAAAGGTCTGGAAGGTCTCCAGAACCTCGGTCCCGCGCATGCGCACGGCGCCGATTTCAATGATTTCGTCGTGCTGCGCGCTCAGGCCCGTGGTTTCCAGGTCGAAGGCGATATACTCCTCGTCGAAGGCGGCATCCAGCGCGCCGTGAATGGCGATGCGGTCGTCCACGTCGTTGACATAATATCCTTCGCAGCCGTAGAGAATCTTGATATTTTCCTCCGTTCCGGCAACCTTGGCCTTGGAGGCGGCCTTCATCGCGTCGGGGAAGGACTGCGCGCAGCCATGGTCCGTAATGGCGATGGCGCGGTGGCCCCAGCCGGCCGCGCGCTTGACTGCGGCAGCCGTCACAGTCAGCGCGTCCATGGAGGACATGGTCGTGTGCAGATGCAGCTCCACACGCTTCTGCGCGGCCCGGTCCTCCCGCCTGGGCGCGGAAATTTTCTGAATGGCGTTCGGCTGCATGACCATTTCGTTGTCATAGCGGTCAAAGGTCATTTTGCCCTGAATCCGGACCCACATGCCAAGCTCGACGCCGCTGAGAATGGGCTTTGCCTTGGCGCTCTCCATAAACTGCGACACGCGCACAGAGCCCGTGTAATCCGTCACGTCAAAGCAGACCACCCACGCGCCGCGCTTTTTCAGCTCCTTATGCTGGATGGCAAAAATTTTCCCCTCCACCACGACGCGGAACATATCCAGCTCCAGCTCCGAAATTTTAACGCCCTTGCCGGAGAACGGGCGGCCGTAAACCATATCGCCCGAGGGCTCGAAGCCCTGCGCCGCGCGCTCCGGCCGCGGCGCGGCGGCTGCGGCGGGCGCCGCCTGCGGCGCGTTTTTGATCGCCTCGGCGCGCAGGCGCGCCGTCTGCTCAAAAAGGGCCCGTCCCTCCAGCGCCGTTCCGGCCTCGATGCGGACGCCTCTTTTCGCGCCGAAGCGGTCTAGGAGGTACTGCCGGACCTTCGGCACATGCTCCTCAAGAAGCTTTTTGCCGTTTGCCCGAAGGCGGATGAAGATTTCCTCCTCGCCCACCGTCCACTCTGCGCCCGCGAGAATCCCGGCTGCGGGAGAATAGGCGCGGATGAAAACCTGCGCAAGGTCCTTCGGGTCCAGGCTGGAGAGCGCCTGCTCCGGAAAACGCGCCAAAAGCTCCATCGAGGCCAGCGCGTAGCGCTTTTTCAGCGCCTGCGCAGCCTCCTGGAGCACGCTTTGCGGTATGTATTGCTCGCTGGCCGCCTCCAGATGGATTCTGCGGCGCTCGCGGTCAAGCTCGGCATGCGTCACGCGGAGCGCGGCGAAGGCCTCCAAAAAGCCCTCCGGCGGCGTATAGTCCGGAAACAGCGCCGAAAAAAGTACTTCCTGCATGTTTTTCTCTGTCCTATGTGCGCTTACAGCGCGTCCACATACCGCAGCAGCGCCGGCAGAAGCTCGTCGTACGGAAGCTTCTCCCGCGGCTCGCCCCTGACAAACAGCACGCCGCAGCCGTCTCCGCCGGCAATGCCGACGTCCGCCTCGCGCGCCTCGCCGGGGCCGTTGACCACGCAGCCCATGACGGCCACCGTAATGGGCTTTTCGCAGCCGGCCAGCGCCTGCTCCACACGGTTGGCAAGCCCGATCAGGTCGATGTTTGTGCGCCCGCAGGTCGGGCAGGAGATGAAGTTCACCCCCGCCTTCCGTACGCCGGCCGCCTTCAGAATGGCCTTGGCCGCATAGACCTCGCGCACTGGGTCCGCAGTCAGGGACACGCGGATGGTATCGCCGACGCCCATGCACAGAAGCCCGCCGATGCCCATCGCGGATTTGACGGTTCCCATGTATTCTGTGCCCGTTTCCGTCACGCCGAGATGCAGGGGATAGTCCGTTTGCGCGCGGAAAAGCTGGCAGGCCTGCATCATGAGCGGCACAGAGCTTGATTTCATCGACACGCAGGTATCGTAAAAGCCAAGCTTCTCCAGCAGCTCCAGATGGGAAAACGCACTTTCCACCAGCGCCTCCGGCGTCGGGTGGCCGTATTTTTCCAGAAGCCGCTTTTCAAGGCTTCCGCCGTTGACGCCGATGCGGATGGGAATCCGCTTCTCCCGGCAGACGTCCACCACGGCGCGCACACGCTCCTGGGAGCCGATGTTGCCCGGATTCAGGCGGATTTTGCTTGCGCCGCCCTCCGCAGCCAGAATGGCCAGGCGGTAGTCAAAATGGATATCCGCCACCAGCGGCAGCGGCGAAGCCGCGCAGATTTCCCGGAAGGCCGCGGCGGCCTCCCGGTCCGGCACCGCCAGGCGCGCGATGCTGCAGCCGGCGTCCCGCAGCGCCTTCAGCTGGGAAAGGCAGCCCTCCACGTCCGTGGTTTTGGTGTTGAGCATGGACTGGATGCTCACCGGCGCGCCGCCGCCGATGGGCACGTTTCCAACCAGAATCTGTCTTGTCATTTCTGTTTTTCTCCTCAGTGCAGCAGCTTCCAGACGTCGTTGAACATCACAAAGGCCATCAGCGCCAGCAGAAGAATCATCCCCGCCGCGTGGACATAGCCCTCATATTTGGGCGGAATTTTCTTTCCGGTCAGCCTTGTGAACAGCGTCCCGACCAGAAGCAGGAAAATCCGTCCGCCGTCCAGCGCCGGCAGCGGCAGCAGGTTCATCAGCGCCAGGTTGACCGCGATGAACGCGCCCAGATAAAATACATTCATCAGTCCGTCGGCCACGCTCGCGGAGCTTTCCCCCGTCTGCGCAATGACCGACACAATGCCGACCGGCCCGCTCATCTCCCGGATGGAAAATGCGCCGGAAATGAGGTCCGCCAGCCCCATCCAGACCATGCGGGAAAAATCCAGGGCCGTATACCAGGTGTTTTTCAGAACGCTTCCGGGCGTTTTGGCCTCGCTTGCAAAATAAAAGCCGTAGCGGTATTCCGTCTCGCCGTTTACCGTGTAGGAAAGCTGATGGAGCGTAAAGTCCTGCAGCGTCACAAGCCTGCCGTTCCTTTTTACCGTCAGGTCGTAGACGCCGGTTTTGTTCCGCTCAAGAAGCATGCCGACGTCGGAGTAGAGATAGACGCGCTTGCCGTCAATTTTATAAAATTCGTCGCCCGCCTGCAGCGCCTGCTCGCCCTCGTAGGGGCAGCCCGGATAGAAGCTGCTGATTCTCGGCGTGGCGAAGCCCGCGCTGCACGAATAGAGCACGCACAGAACCAGCAGCCCCGTCAAAAAATTCATAACCGAACCGGCAGCCAGAATGATTCCGCGCCGCCACCAGCTCTTCGCGGTGAAGGCCCTCGGGTTCTCGCTTTCTGTGTCCTCGCCCTCCATGGCGCAGTAGCCGCCTATGGGGATGCAGCGCAGGGCGTAGAGCGTTTCGCCCTTTTGCTTTTTGAAAATGGCCGGCCCCATGCAGATGGAAAACTCGTTTACCTGCACATCCAGCGCCTTCGCCGCCAGAAAATGCCCCAGCTCATGAATGAAAATCAGAAAACCGAAAATGAAAATTGCGATCAGAATATACATGCAATCACCTCGTGAAAAAAGCCCGTCAGACCAGCCTTCTGGCCTCGCGGTCAATCTCCAGAATCTGCTCCAGATCGGGCGCGTCGAGCACCGGCAGCTCCATCGCGCGCGCAACGGCCTCCGCAATGCCGTAGAAGCTGAGCTCGCCCCGCAGGAATTTCGCAACCGCAGCCTCGTTCGCGCCGTTCATGGCCGCAGGGCAGCTGCCGCCGCGACCGGCCGCCTGCTTTGCAAGTGCGAAGCAGGGGAAGGCCGTCTCGTCGATGGGGGCGAAGCTGAGGCTTCCGCAGGACAGAAGGTCCAGCCCCGGCGCAGGATTTTCCCGGCGCTGCGGATAGGTCAGCGCAAGGCCGATGGGAATGCGCATATCGGGCATTCCAAGCTGCGCGAGCACCGCTCCGTCGACATACTCCACCAGAGAATGCACAATGGACTGCCGGTGTACCACCGCGGTAACCCTGGACAGCGGCAGCGCGTACAGCCGCATCGCCTCGATGAGCTCAAGGCCCTTGTTCATGAGCGTTGCGCAATCCACTGTAATTTTGGGGCCCATCTTCCAGTTCGGGTGGCGCAGCGCCTGCTGCGCCGTCATCCCGGCAAGCTCGGCGCGCGTGCTCCCGTAAAACGGCCCGCCGGAGCAGGTCAGAATCAGGCGGCGGATCTCCTTCCGGTCCCCGCAGCCCATAAGGCACTGGAAAATGGCCGAATGCTCCGAATCCACGGGAATGATTTCCGCGCCGCTGCGCGCGGCGGCGCGCATGACAAGCTCGCCCGCGCACACAAGCGTTTCCTTGTTCGCCAGCGCGATCCGCTTTTTTTCTTCAATTGCAGCCAGCGTCGGCCGCAGGCCGATCATGCCCGAGACCGCAGTCAGCACGGTATCCGCCTGCGGCAGGCGCGCAGCCTCCAGAAGGCCGTCCATGCCGCCCGCCACCCTTATATTCATATCCGAAAGCCGCAGCTTTAATTCCGCGGCCTTTTTTTCGTTCATCATCACGGCCAGCTGCGGGCGGTATTTCCGGCACTGCGCCTCAAAAAGCTCTATGTTTTCGTTGGCGCTCAGCGCCGCGGCGCGAACGCCGAGCGCTTCGCAGACGTCCAGCGCCTGCCGCCCGATTGAGCCGGTCGAGCCAAGAATGACCAATGATTGCGTCACGGAAGAACCTCCAGAAGATAAAGCATTCCATATACGACGGGGGCGAGGAACATGATCGAGTCAAAGCGGTCCAGAACGCCCCCGTGGGTCAGGAAAATATGGCTGTAGTCCTTGACGCCGGCCTCGCGCTTGATCAGGCTCATGGAAAGATCGCCCAGCTGCCCGAAGAGATTGGCTGCCGCGCCGATGAGCGCCAGATACCACACCGGAAGCGTAAGCCCCCACGCCGCGCGGGCCACGAGCCCCAGGATCACCATCCCGAGCGCGCTGCCGACCGGCCCCGCCAGAAAGCCCGCCCAGGTCTTGTTCGGGCTCACGCGCGGGGCGAATTTCCTGCGGCCAAAGGCCATGCCGCCCAGCATGGAAAAGCTGTCGCCGACAAACGCCACTACAAACGGCATCAGCACCAGCGCGGGCGAGACATTGCGCAAAAGCGCAATGCAGCTGTACATCGCCGGGAACAAAAAGCCCGCCACCGTACAGACCGCCACGTCCGAAAACGGGATTTCGCGCGCGGTTGCGTGCGTGCATACGGCGCTCAGGAACAGGAACATCGTATAGAAAAACGCATAGACCAGCGCCGCCTTCACCGCCGTACCGAGCGCGAGCGTCAGCACGCACAGCACCGCGCAGCAGATAGTCGGCACATAGAGCGTCTTCGGCTGCCGGCAGGCCGTGTGCAGCAGCTCCCACGCCGCCGCGCCCGCAATGGCCGCCACCAGAACCGCCGTTGCCGCGGCCGGCAGAAAGACCAGAATCACAATCAGAAGCGGCACGCCGACGGCGGCCACAAGAAGTCGCTGCTTCATCCCTGCTTTACCCCTCCAAACCGGCGATCTCGCGCCTGATAGGCCGCAATGGCCCGGCGCAGCTCCGCCTCGTCAAAATCCGGCCACAGGACGTCCGTAAAATAAAACTCGCTGTAGGCCGCCTGCCAGAGCAGAAAATTGGAAATCCGCTCCTCGCCCGAGGGGCGGATGATCAGCTCTGGGTCCGGAATTCCATCCGTATAAAGATAATGTGAAAACTCCGCCTCGGTCAGCGCCGAAGGGTCCCTGCGGCCCGCCGCGCAGTCGGCGGCGAAACGCCGGGCCGCACGGGCCAGCTCGTCCCGGCCGCCATAATTGATGCAGATATTGGCCTGGAAGCCCTCATAGCGGGCCGAGATTTCCTCCGTCCGCGCAACAAGCGCGCGCAGCTCCGGGCTGATGGGGCCAAGGTCTCCCAGAATTTTCAGGCGGATATGGTCCCGCTCCATCTCGTCGATGGCCTCGAGAAGATATTTTTTGAAAAGCGCCATAATGGCGCTGACCTCGTCGCGGGAGCGTTTCCAGTTTTCCGTGGAAAACGCGTAAACCGTCAGATATTCCAGCCCCATGTTTTTGCAGCACGTCGCAATGCGGCGGAAGGTCTCGCTGCCGGCCGCATGCCCCGCGGTGCGCGGCAGGCCGCGCTTTTTTGCCCAGCGGCCGTTGCCGTCCATGATAATCGCAATGTGGCGCGGCAGGGGAAGTTGCGTTTGTTCCATAAGCTCTGCCTTTCAGTGCAAAAGCCGCCGGACCGGCGGCTTTGCTGCTCCATTTCTGTTCGGATGTGCCGGATTTGCTCCGCGCTCAGATTTCCATGAGCTCCTTTTCCTTCTTGGCGCACATCTCGTCCACCTTCTTGACGTACTTATCCGTCAGGTCCTGAATGTCCTTTTCGGCCTTTTTCTGGTCGTCCTCGGTCAGTTCGCCCTTCTTCTGCGCCTTCTTGACATAGTCTACCGCGTCACGGCGGATGTTGCGGACGGCGACCTTGCTGTCCTCGCCGTATTTCTTGACCTGCCGGATGAGCTCCTTACGGCGCTCCTCGGTCAGCTGCGGGAAGACCAGCCGGATCACGCGGCCGTCGTTCTGCGGGTTGATGCCAAGATCGGAGACCTGAATGGCCTTTTCGATCGCCTTCAGAAGCGTCCCGTCCCACGGCTGGATGACCAGCGTTCTGGGGTCGGGCGAGGAGACGGTACCGACCTGCTGCACCGGCGTCGGCACGCCGTAATATTCCACGCTGATGCGGTCGAGCACCTGCGCGTTGGCGCGGCCCGCGCGGACGGCGCCGAAGTCAGAGGCGAGCACCTCCAACGTTTTTTCCATTTTCCGTTCGAATTCCTTGAGCTCTGCCATCTTAAACTTCCTCCTTAACAATTGTTCCGATTTTTTCACCCATGACCACACGGTAAATATTTTCCGGGTCCTTCAGCGCGAAGACCTGCACGGGAATGTGATTGTCCATGGAAAGGGACGTCGCGGTAGAGTCCATCACCGCCAGGTGGCGCGCAAGCACCTCGTCGTAGGAGATCTCGTCATACCGGACGGCGGCAGGGTCCTTCGCCGGATCTGCGGAATAAACGCCGTCAATATTCTTGGCAAGCAGAATGGCGTCCGCGCCGATTTCCGCCGCGCGGAGCACCGCACCCGTATCGGTGGAGAAGAAGGGATTGCCCGTTCCGCAGCCGAAAATGACCACGCGTCCCTTTTCCAGATGCCGGATCGCCCGGCTGCGGATATAGGGCTCGGCAATCTTGTTCATTTCAATGGCCGTCTGCACGCGCACCGGCACCTCCCGCTGCTCCAGCGAGTCCGCGATGGCCAGCGCGTTGATGACCGTTGCGAGCATGCCCATATGGTCTGCGCGCGTGCGCTCCATCTTGCCGCCGCCGTCCTTGACGCCGCGCCAGAAGTTTCCGCCTCCGACCACAATGCCGACCTGCACGCCGGCCCCGACACACTTTTTGATGACGTCGCACACGCCGCCGATGACGTCAAAGTCCAGCCCGCGGTGCGCCTCGCCCGCCAGAGCCTCGCCGCTGATTTTCAGCAGAATGCGATGATATCTGGGTTCACTCATAAGCAGTTTTTCTCCTTACCTTCCGTGCGCAGCACGGCTCCTGTCGCCCCCTATTTTATAATAGAATACGCCGGTTGAAAAGGGGGAATTTGATTTTTCTCCGAATTGTTTTCAGTTATTTCATATTTTTTCGTGAAAGGCAGGGCTTTTGCTTGCATGAAGGGCCAGGATCGGCTATAATATCTGGAACAAAGCCTACTCTGGAGGAGATTATGGAAGAACGGAAAGAACTGGAAAGCAAAAGCTTTATTGATAATTTCATCGAAGAGGATCTGGCGCCCGGCGGCAGATTTGCGGGCATGAAGGTGCACACGCGCTTCCCGCCCGAGCCCAACGGCTATCTTCATATCGGCCACTGCAAGGCCCTGACCATCGACTTCGGCACCGCCGAGCGCTTTGGCGGCCTCTGCAATCTCCGCATGGACGATACCAATCCCACAAAGGAGGACGCCGAGTATGTAGACGCCATTCAGGACGATATCCACTGGCTTGGCTTTGACTGGGGCGAGCGCTTCTTCTACGGCTCGGATTATTTCGAAAAGGACTACGAATACGCCGTTGAGCTCATCAAGAAGGGCCTGGCCTACGTCTGCGATCTCACCGCAGAGCAGTTCCGCGAATACCGCGGCGACGTCGGCCGGCCCGCGGTCTCGCCGTACCGCGAGCGCTCGGTCGAGGAAAATCTCGACCTGTTCGAACGGATGAAAAACGGCGAATTTGCAGAGGGCAGCCGCACCCTGCGCGCCAAAATTGACCTTGCCTCCGGCAACTTCAATATGCGCGACCCCGTCATCTACCGCATCCGCTACATGCATCACCACCGTCAGGGCGACAAGTGGTGCATCTACCCGATGTACGACTTTGCCCACCCGATTCAGGACGCGCTTGAGGGCATCACGCACTCGCTGTGCTCCCTGGAGTTCGAAGCGCACCGCCCGCTCTACGACTGGGTTGTCAGCCATGTCTCCATTCCTTACCACAAGCCCCGGCAGATTGAGTTTGCCCGTCTCGGTATCGACCACACCGTCATGTCCAAGCGCAAGCTCCGCAAGCTTGTCGAGGAGGGGTATGTGAGCGGCTGGGACGACCCGCGCATGCCCACGCTCTGCGGCCTGCGGCGGCGCGGCTACACCAGCCATTCCATCCGCGATTTCTGCGACCGCATCGGCGTGGCCAAGTCCGCCAATACGGTAGAGTATGCCCTTCTGGAGCACTGCCTGCGCGAGGATCTGAACGAAACCGCAGAGCGTACCATGGCCGTCCTGCACCCGGTTCTTCTGGAGCTGCGCAACTATCCGGAGGGAAAAATGGAGCAGTTCGAGGTGGAAAACAACCCGGTTCATCCCGAGCAGGGCGCCCATACCGTTTCCTTCAGCCGCAGCCTCTGGATTGAGGCGGACGATTTCCTGCCCGAGCCCATTCCCAAGTACAAGCGCCTGTTCCCGGACGGCCCGGAGTGCCGCCTCAAGGGCGCATATCTCATCCGCTGCACCGGCTACGAGACCGACGAGGCCGGAAACGTCACGAAGGTTTTCGCAGAGTATGACCCCGATTCGCGCGGCGGCGACCCCGCCGACGGCCGGAAGGTCAAGGGCGCAACCATCCACTGGGTGGACGCCGGAACCGCCGTGGACGCCGAGGTCCGGCAGTACAGCAACCTCTTCTCCGATCCGCAGCCGGACGCCGCAGAGGACTTCCTGCAGTGCCTGAATCCCGATTCCCTCGAGGTTCTGACCGGCTGCAAGGTGGAGTCGGCTCTGGTGGAGGAGGCAAGAAAATACGACGCCTGGGGCCCGGACCGCGCGAAAAAAACCGCGCCCGGCTTCCAGTTCATGCGCGTAGGCTACTTCTGCATGGATTCCAGGGACTGCAGCGCGGAGCATCTGGTCTTCAACCGCAGCGTCAGCCTGAAGGACGGCTTCAAGCCCGCAAAATAATCATTCCTGTCGCCGGAAGAAACTGCTGCAGCTTCTTCCGGCGACCGTGTAACAGGAGGCATATTCTTGGCAGAGTTTTTACCCATCAGCCGGAAGGACATGGACGCGCGCGGCTGGCAGCAATGCGACTTTGTCTACATCACCGGCGACGCGTATGTCGACCATCCGTCCTTCGGCTGCGCGATTATCTCGCGCGTGCTCGAGCAGGCCGGCTATAAGGTCGGCGTCATTTCACAGCCTGACTGGAAAAATCCCGCCTCCATCGGCATTCTCGGCGCGCCGAGGCTTGCCTTTCTGGTCTCCGGCGGCAATATGGACTCGATGGTCAACCATTATTCCGTATCGAAAAAGCGCCGGAAGACCGACGCCTACACCCCGGGCGGCGAGATGGGGCGGCGCCCGGATTACGCGGTGGTGGTCTACTGCAACCTGATCCGTCAGACCTTCAAAAAAACGCCGATTCTCATCGGCGGCATCGAGGCAAGCCTCCGACGACTTGCGCACTATGACTACTGGTCCGACCGGCGCAAGCGCTCCATTCTTCTTGACGCGCAGGCGGATCTTCTGCTCTACGGCATGGGCGAGCGCTCCATCGTAGAGGCGGCAGAGGCCCTGAACGACGGCGTCAGCGTCCGGGACCTGACCTATCTGGACGGCACCGTTTATGCCACGCGCCAGCCCGACGACTTTGCCGATTCCATCGTGCTGCCGTCCTACGGAGAAATCTGCGCCAGCGGAAAAAAATACGCCGAAAGCTTCGCCATTCAATCCCGCAATACCGACCCCTTCACCGCCAGGCGCCTCATTGAGCCCTATCCGGACGGCACGTTCGTCGTCCAGAATCCGCCGCAGAAGCCGCTTTCCCAGGCGGAGATGGACGCGGTGTACGATCTGCCGTACACCGGAACCTTCCACCCCAGCTATCGCAAGCGCGGCGGCGTGCCGGCCATTTCCGAGGTCCGCTTCAGCCTGACGTCCTGCCGGGGCTGCTTCGGTGCGTGCAGCTTCTGCGCGCTGACGTTCCACCAGGGCCGGATCATTCAGTCCCGCAGCCACGAATCTATCCTCCGCGAGGCGGAAAAAATGACGCGCGCGCCGGATTTCAAGGGCTATATCCACGACGTCGGCGGCCCGACGGCAGACTTCCGCCTTCCGGCGTGCAAAAAGCAGCTGACAAAGGGCGTCTGCCCGAACCGGCAGTGCCTGTTCCCCTCGCCCTGCAAAAATCTGGTCGCCGACCATACGGACTATCTGGCGCTGCTGCGGAAGCTCCGCAAGCTCCCCGGCGTCAAAAAGGTCTTCATCCGCAGCGGCATCCGCTTTGACTACCTGATGGCGGACAAGTCAGACGTCTTTTTCAAGGAGCTGGTCCGCTATCACATCTCCGGCCAGCTCAAGGTCGCGCCGGAGCACGTCTCGGACGCAGTGCTTTCCCGGATGGGCAAGCCGCCGCACAGCGTCTATCTTGCCTTCAGCCGGAAATACGCGGAGCTCAACCGGCAGGAGGGGATGAAGCAGTATCTGGTGCCCTATCTCATGTCCTCGCATCCGGGCTGCACCATGCAGGAGGCCGTAAAGCTTGCAGAGTTTCTGCGCGACACCGGCCACGAGCCGGAGCAGGTGCAGGATTTCTATCCCACGCCCTCCACGCTCTCCACGCTCATGTATGACACCGGCTATGACCCGCGGACGATGGAGAAGGTCTATGTTCCGAAAAATCCGCACGAAAAGGCCATGCAGCGTGCGCTCATGCAGTACCGCGAGGCGAAAAACTACGCGCTGGTGCGCGAGGCGCTGGTGCTTGCCGGGCGCGAGGATCTGATCGGCTTCGGCAGCAAGTGCCTCATCCGCCCCTATCCGCCCCGCAGCCGCGGCGCGGAGAAAGCTCCGCCCGCGAAAAAGCCCGCCGCCGGCAAGACGCCGCCCGCAAAAAAACGGCGCGGCTGAAACGCAAAGATCGGCGGAATGATTGCCCCCGGCCGCATCATATATTCTTCCAGATGAACAAAACGAGGTGGAAGAATGGAAAACACGGCCAACCGCATTACCGTTACCGGGGAACTCCGGCAGCTTCCGGAGTTCTCTCACACCAACCACGGACGAAAATTCTACCGGCTGCTGCTCGGCGTGGAGCGGCTTTCCGGCACGGAGGATCTTCTGCCCGTCATTGCCGCAGAGGATACGCTGCAGCGCGCCGGGCTTTTTTCCGGCGAACGCTTCTGCGTCACGGGGCAGCTGCGCTCATGCAGCAGCCGCCTGCCGGAGGGACGGAAGCTGCTGATCTACGTCTTTGCCGCGTCGCTTGACACCACGCAGCAGCCGCCGGAAAACGACGTGCAGCTGCAGGGCGCGGTCTGTAAGCCGCCCATTTTCCGCAGAACGCCCCTTGGCCGGGAAATCTGCGACCTGATGCTCCGCGTGCCGCGGCCCTATGACCGCTCCGATTACATCCCCGTGATTCTCTGGGGGCGGCTTGCACAGAGCGCAGCCGGGCTCTGTGCGGGCGCGCGCATCCGCGTCACAGGGCGGCTGCAGAGCCGCGAATATGTCAAGCAGCTTGAGACCGGCCCCGAGACGCGCACCGCATATGAGCTTTCCGCAGGAGGCTTCGAGCCCGTGGAGGAGGAAGCTCAGAATTTCACGGAATATTTTTGAAATTTCTGCAACCTGACCGCAAAGGAATCCGTCTTCATAAGTGACCGAACCATATAGATACAGAAAGGGGAACTATTATGAACGCGAAAAAGCTTCTTGCCCTGGGCCTAGCGCTGCTGCTCGTGCTGGCCGCCTTCTGCGGCTGCGCCGCAAGCCCCAAAGCGATGATGGACACCGCCGCATCCACGCCCTATGCGATGCAATACACTTCCAACGCCAAGGCAGAGGAAAGCGGCCTCACAGAGGACGCATACCCGGCGGAGGAGCCTGCCGGAGCGCTCGAATCCGAGGAGCTCAACACCTCCGGCTTTGACAGCGGAAGCGGCGGGATTGACTATGATCAGGCGCTTGCGGACTACACCGCAAAAATTATCTACTCCGCATCCATCTCCGCCCAGACCACAGAGTTTGACAAGGCGGTGGCCAGCCTTGAAAAAATGGTCGCGGACTACAAGGGCTTTATCCAGAACTCCAATATCTCCGGCAACACCTGCTACAATGACGACGGCACCACCACCGTTGTCGACCGCTGGGCCTATTACACCGTCCGCATTCCCGCGGCAAAATTCGAATCCTTCCTGCAGCAGGCGGACGGCCTCGGAAATGTCACCCAGGCCACGCGGAACGCCGAAAATGTGACCTCGGCCTATACCGATTATGAGGCTCGGCTGTCCGCGCTGAACACGCAGGAGGAGCGGCTTCTGAGCATGCTTGAAAAGAGCGAGGACGTCGAAAGCCTCATCGCGCTCGAGCAGCGCCTTTCGGATGTACGCTACGAAATTGAATCCATCGAACGCAATCTCCGCAACCTGGATCAGCAGATCAGCTATTCCACCGTCAGCATCGAACTGCAGGAGGTGGAGGTCTACACGCCGACAGTTCCTGTTCAGCGCTCGTTCGGCGAAAAGCTCTCCTCCGCGTTCTCGGACGGCTGGAGAGGCTTCACCCGGGGCCTGCAGCGGCTGGCTCTGAACCTTGCCGAGGCTCTGCCGACGCTGGTGCTGGTCGCAGTTCTTTTCCTGGTCGCATTCCTGATCGTGCGTGCGTCCGTCCGAAAAAGCCGCGCAAAGCGCGCGGCAAAAAAAGAGGCCTCCGCTCCGCAGCCGGAGCAAAAGCCCGAGACGTAAAGAACGATTGAAACTTTATTTGCGCCTGCGGGCGCAAACTCTACGAGGTCTTTTGACACGCCGGGCCGGGCGGCTTTGCCGCCCGGCTCTTTTACTGCTTTTGAAAAACAGCGTCGCGCAGGCTCCGGATAAAGCGCGCGTCCGTGCCGCAGCAGCCGCCCAGCAGGCCCGCGCCCGCCGCGTGCAGCGGCAGCATTGCCTGGGAAAAGGCCTCGGGCGTCACGGAATAGACCGCCTCGCCCGTGTCGAGCATTCTTGGAAGCCCCGCATTCGGCTTGCAGAGAATCGGAAGCTCCGTCTGCGCGCGCATGGAAAGGACCACGCTTTCCAGCATATCCGGCCCGAACGAGCAGTTGACGCCAATCGCGTCCGCGCCGAGCTCCGGCAGGATTTCCGCAGCCTGCGCGCAGTCGCCGTCAAAATAGCAGTGTCCGTCCGCCTGCACGGAAAAGGAGCACAGAACCGGAACTTCTGCGCTCAGGGCCCGGATTGACTCTACCGCGGCCATCGCCTCCGTCAGCCCCATCAGCGTCTCCACAAGCAGCACATCCGCGCCGCCTTCCAGCAGGGCCTCCGCCTGGCGCGAATAGACGTCCAGGAGCTTCTGGTACTCCGCGCTCATCTCCGGAAGGACCGGCCTGCCGGTTGTGGTCATATCTCCGGCAACAAGCGCCCGCCCCTGCACGCATTCGCGCGTCAGCTCCGCCAGCGCGCGGTTCAGCTGCTGCACCTGCCCCTCCAGACCATATGCGCGGAGCAGAACCTCATTTGCACCGAAGCTTGGCACGCACAGCATTTCGCTTCCGGCGACAAGATAGCTTTCCTGCAGCGCCCGGACCGTCTGCGGGTGTGCAAGCGCCCATGCTTCCGCGCATACGCCGGGCCTCAGACCGGCCTTGCGGAAGTTGCTGCCGGTCGCGCCGTCAAGAAGACGCACGCGCGCCCGGCACCAGGCCTGAAATTCCGTTCTTGTCATCCTGTGATCTCCCCGAACACCTCGCCGATGGGCGCATGCAGGACCAGATTCGCCTCGCTGTCGTACGGCGTCTCATCCCGGTTCAGAAGCACAAGCCGCTTTCCCCGGTAATAGCGGATCAGGCCAGCCGCCGGGTAGACCGTCAGCGAGGTTCCGCCGACCAGCAGCACCTCCGCCTCCGCGATGGCACGGATGGCCCCCTCGACGGTCTGCTCGTCCAGGCTCTCGCCATAAAGCACAACGTCCGGCTTGATCAGCCCGCCGCACTCGCAGCGCGGCACGTCCGCGCCGTTGCGGATGAAGGCTGCGGAATAGGCCCTGCCGCAGCAGGTGCAATGGTTGCGGTATATCGAGCCGTGCAGCTCATAGACGTTTTTGCTTCCGGCCTTCTGGTGGAGGCCGTCAATATTCTGCGTGACGACGGCGCGCAGCCTTCCCTCCGCCTCCCATTCGGCCAGCCGCCGGTGCGCCATATTGGGCTGCGCGTCCAGCGGCAGCATCTTTTCCCGGTAGAAGCGGTAGAAATCCGCCGTATGCTGATAGAAAAAGCTATGGCTGAGAATGGTCTCGGGCGGATAATCGAATGTCTGCCGGTACAGGCCGTCCACACTGCGGAAATCCGGAATGCCGGATTCCGTCGATACGCCCGCGCCGCCGAAAAAGACAATGTTGTCACTTTCGGTAATCCAGGTTTTTAGGGTCTCGATTTCGGAAGTCCTCATTTTCTGCCTCCAGTTCGGCTACAAATTTCCGTTCGGCACGCGTTTTATAGGCAAAGCGCAGCTTCCGGAACAAATCGGGTCTTCGGTACATGGTTCTTAAAATCGATTGCTTCCTGCGCCAGCGGTCCACCTTCTCATGGTTTCCGGAAAGCAGCACCTCCGGCACCTCCAGCCCGTGCCAGCTGGCCGGGCGGGAATACTGCGGATATTCCAGAAGGCCGGACCAGTGGCTCTCATCGGTAAAGCACACCTCGTCCCCCAGCACGCCCGGAATCAGGCGGGAAACCGCGTCCACAATAGCCATCGCCGGGATTTCGCCCCCGGTCAGGACAAAGTCCCCGATGGAAAGCTCCTCATCCACACATTCGTCGATAAAGCGCTGGTCAACGCCCTCATAATGCCCGCAGACCAGGATGATATTCTCCTGCTCCCGCTGCAGCCGCCGCGCCGCACCCTGGTCAAACACGCCGCCGCAGGGGGAAAGAAAAATCGTGTGGACCGGCGCGCCGGCCTCGTCGCAGACGGCCTGCCAGCAGCGGTAGAGCGCGTCGCACTGCAAAATGGCGCCGCGCCCGCCGCCGTAGGGATAATCGTCCACCTGGTTCTGGCGGTTTGCCGTATAGTCGCGGATCTGATGGGCGTGGATTTCCAGGAGGCCCTTTTTCTGCGCGCGGCCAAGAATGCTGCTTTCCATCATCGGCGCAACCGCGTCCGGAAACAGCGTCAGAATATCAAAGCGCATCGCCCTACATCCCCTCAATCCGGCGCACCCGCACAAAACCCTCGTCTGTGTTGCGCTCCAGGATGAACTCCGGCACGGCCGGAATCAGGATTTCCTCCTTTTCAGGCGTCTGCACCACATAGACGTCGTTTGCGCCCGTAAAAAGGACGTCCTTGACCACGCCGAGCTGCACGCCGTCCTCATAGACCGGCAGACCCAGAAGATCCTGAATGAAGACGGCGCCCTCGGGCAGCCGGACGTCGGCCCGGTCGAAGCAGACGATCTGCTCGCGCAGACGGTTCGCCGCCTCCACATCGTCCACGCCCGCAAGCTTCATCAGGACGCAGCCCTTCTGCACTCTGGCTGCCTCCACCGGGTAGGCCCTGCCGGAGAGAAAAATCTGCGGCAGGGCCAGAAGGAACTCCGGCCCGTCGGCCCAGGGCAGAATCTTGACCTCGCCGTGCAGACCATGTGTGGAGACGATTTTCCCGGTCTGCAGATATTGCTGTTTCATATGCGTCCCTCCGCTGCGTGCTTTTTCTTTAGTATACTGCATTTGCACGGCGCAGACAAGGAATTTTTCCGCCGCAGGCAAACGGCCCGGAGGTTTTCCTCCGGGCCCTTGGCGGTTCAAAAAGTGCCTGTTTAAAGCGCCTGATAGACGGCGCGCTCGCCGCCGATGTATTTCGGGCGCGTGCGCGCGCAGAGAATGTTCGCCTCGCCAATCTGCTTCAGCGACAGCCGCACCGGAACCGCTACGCGGCGCAGGTGCATGCCGATGAGCGTGCCCCCGATGTCAAGTCCCGCGTCGGCGACCACGGTCTCCACGAGAACCGGGTCCTGAAAATTCTCCCAGGCCGTCACGGCAAAGGAGCCGCCCGCGTGGAGCTGCGGAATGGCGTTGACAATTTCAAAGCCGGAGCGCTCGGCAACCGCGCGCTCCACAACGAGCGCGCGGTTCAGATGTTCGCAGCACTGCGCGGCAAGCGCGACGCCCTGTGCCTGCAGAAGCGGATAGATTCCGGCGAAGGCCGCCTGCGCCGCCTCAAGGCTGGAGCCCTTGCCGATGCGCGCGCCAACCATTTCGCTGGAGGAGCAGCCGACCACAAAGAGCTGGCCGGGTCTGAGCTTCGCGGCGGCCAGCAGCTCGGTGACCGCCTGCCTGGCCTGCGCGGTTATTTCCTCATACATAAATGCTTTATTCACCTTTCCAGAATGTTTTTTGAAGCTGCTGTACACGGCTGAGCGCCGTGTAGAGAAGCACGGACAGAACGACGCCTGCGGCGCCCTGAACCAGATTGTTGGGAATGGAGGCTGCGGCTGCCAGGCCCTTGCCCAGGATCAGCGCCTTATAGCCGAAGTAGCCCACCACCATGACAATTTCGGACGGCAGCTCGCAGAGCGCCAGCTTCCAGACCGGGATTTTCTTTCCGCTCTTCAGAAGCGGACGTACCATAAACGCCGCAATCAGCGCCACAAGGCCCTTGATGAGAAAGGTCCCCGGCACGTAGTGCATATAGCCGGCCAGAAGATCTGCAAGGCCGCTGCCGATACCGGCCGCAAAAAAGCCGTACCACGGGCCGAGCGTCAGGCCGGCCAGCAGGCACATGCAGTCGCCGAGATTTGTATAGCCGCCCACGGTCGGGACCTGAATCACGACGGTCGCCACATAGGTCAGCGCCGCCAGCAGACCTGCCAGAACCACGCGTTCAAGATGTTTCTGTTTCATACCAAACCCTCCACTTGTGTTTGTGGGCCCATCATAGCACGGAACTGGTATGAATGAAATCTCCAAATTAATATTATTCTATGGTACCAGATTGGCATCGCTGCACTGTCCGCATAAATCAAGGCGCCGCAGCCGCGGCGCCTTGAGAGACTATATGCGGTTTTAGAAAATGCCCTGCTCGTACATGGCCTGCGCGACCTTCTTGAAGCCGGCAATGTTCGCACCTGCAACCAGGTCATAGCCCAGGCCGTATTCCTCGGCAGCCTCAGCGGAGACCTTGTGGATGTTGACCATCATCTTGTGCAGCTGCGCGTCGACTTCCTCTGCGGACCAGCTCAGACGCTCGGAGTTCTGGCTCATTTCAAGGCCGGAAACGCCCACGCCGCCGGCGTTGACCGCCTTGGAGGGCGCAACGATCATGTGCTTCTGCTCACGCAGGAAGTTCAGAGCGTCGTTCGTGGTCGGCATGTTGGCGACCTCGATGTAATACTTGACGCCGGAAGCCGCGATCTTTTCCGCGGACTCCATGCGCACATCGTTCTGGGTGGCAGCCGGCATGTAGACGTCCACGTCCTTCACGCCCCAGCACTTTTCACCCGCGACGAACTCCACGCCGTACTTATCGGCATAGGGCTTGCAGTGCATCGGGTCCTTTGCCCGCATCTCAAGAATAAAGTCGAGCTTTTCGCCGGTGACGCCGTCCGGATCATGGATATAGCCGTCCGGACCGGCGAAGTAGGTGACCTTCGCGCCAAGCTCAGAGGCCTTCTTCATGATGCCCCAGCCCACGTTGCCATAGCCGGAAATGGCAAGACGCTTGCCCTGGATGGCGTCGTTCTCGTGCTTCAGGACCTCCTGCAGATAGTAGACCGCGCCGTAGCCGGTTGCCTCCGGGCGGATCAGGGAGCCGCCGTAGCTCATGCCCTTGCCGGTGAGAACGCCGTTCTCCCACACGCCCTTCAGGCGGCGGTACTGGCCGTACAGATAGCCGATTTCGCGGCCGCCGACGCCCATGTCGCCCGCAGGAACGTCAATATCGGGCCCGATGTAGCGGTACAGAGCCGTCATGAAGCTCTGGCAGAAGCGCATGACCTCCGCGTCGGACTTGCCGGCGGGATC
>CAKUHJ010000004.1 GCA_934655935.1 uncultured Oscillospiraceae bacterium
CTGTACAGCTGTGTGAAGCGATGGGGAAGAATACCGGGCACATCACCGCAGTCTGTGACCGGGACGTTGTGATTGCGGTGCACGGGGCGCAGAAGCGGGAGCTTCTGGACAAGCGCTGCTCGCAGGAGCTGGAGCAGCTGATGGAGCAGCGCAGGAGCTACCTCTATCGCAGCGGTGAGAACCGGCTTCGGGTGGTCGACGGCGCGGAGCGCTATTTTCTCGGCGCGGCGGCGCCGATTCTGTCCGAGGGCGATTTGATGGGCTGTGTGCTGCTGCTTCTGGAGGAGGGCGGCGAGCCCCTGCAGGAGGCGGAGCAGAAGCTGGTGCAGACGGTGGCGGGCTTTCTGGGCACGCAGATGGAAAATTAAAATCAATCCGGAGGAAGCCGCGCAGGCGCGGCTTCCTCCGGATTTTTTGGCGATTTTGGGCTCAGCCGACGGTCACAACGACGCGGTAGAGGTCCACATCGGCATCAAGATAATCGGTTTTTACATGAGTTTTGCCATTCGGGTAGAGCTCGACGGTTCCGTTTTCGCAGACCTTTTCAAGGTCGCCGCCATGGGAGACGCCGTCCTTGTCAAAGTGGCACATGTCGCGGATGAAGCCCTGCGGCGTGCCGTTGTAGACGATGTCGAAGGCGACAAACGCGTTGTTGGAATCATGAATGCCGACGGCCTCAAGAAGATCGTGGAAGGTTACGGCGCCTTCAAGCCTTGCAAAGGGCTCTGCGCCGGCATAGGCCTTGGTGATGACCTCGCCGGTGCTGGCCTTGAGCCACTTGTGGCCTGGACGCTTGGCACTGTCGGTAAAGTCAAAGCTGTTTTCTGTTGTCAGGTCCCACTTGGAAGCTGCGCTCTGGCTGGCCTTCTGAAGCGAGCCGTCCTTGGCGTAGGAGACAGGATAGGCCCTGAGCGCGTTCAGCATGATCTGCGCGGCGTTTTCGCGGCTGAGGTTTGCGTCGGCGCTGAAGCCCGAAAGACCGTTCGTGAGGCCCAGCTCCGCGGCGCGGGCCTTGACGTTTACGGCCCAGGACGCGCCGGTGTAGCCCTCGGCTTCGGTGTCATAGCCAAGCACGTTCAGGACCATCTTCAAAAAGGCGGTGCCGGTCAGCTGTGCGGTGGGAGCAAAGGTATCCTCGCTCGTGCCGGATACCAGCGCATTTTTGTAGCAGTAGCCGATAAAGGGGGCGGCCCAGCCCTCTGCGGCGACGTCCGTGAAGGGAAGCTCCGCAGCCTCGTCCACCTTGAGCTCCGCAGAGCCGGCATGGAACATGGCAATGATCTTTGCCGCCTGCTCGCGGGTCAGGATGCCCTTGGGATTGAAGGTATTGTTTGCGCCCTGCAGGATCTTCAGGGCCGAAAGAAGCTCGACGGCTTCCTTCTGCGCAATCTGCGCGTCGTCGGTGTAGGCTGCAGCTGCCGGGAGCGCCAGACACAGGCTCAGGATCAGCGCCAGCGCCAGGGCAAGAAGCTTTCTGCTGTGTTTCATGGGGGATTCCTCCTTGAATTTATTTGTTGCATTAATAACGGCTCAGAATCGCGGCGACCTCGGCGCGCGTGGCGCTGTCCGCCGGGCGGAGCACCTCGGCCGCGCTGCTGAGAATGCCGGTTTCCAGCGCCCAGGCCATTGCAGGGCGCGCGTAGGCGCTGATAAGTGCGCTGTCACGGTAGCCGTCAAGCTGGAAACTTGCCTTCGGCTCGCCGGCGGCGCGGTAGAGCATGGTGACCAGCTGCTCGCGGGTGATGAGGCCGTCCGCGTTCTCGCCGTCGGACACACCGAAGGAAACCGCCCACGTGCGGGCACGCTCAGCCCACTGGCTGCCGGTGATGGTTTCGCCGTTCATTCTTGCAAGCACAGTCCAGATCATGGCGCGTGTGCAGTTCCCTTCCGGCGCAAAGCGTTCTTCGCTCAGCCCCTGCATGAGGCCGCGCTCCGTGACGTTGGAAACGGCCCAGGCGTACCATGCGTTTTCCGGGACGTCGGCAAAGCCGGCATAGACCAGAGGCAGGTGCGAGGCAAGGTCCCGGTTGAAGCCGCAGACGGTGCACACGCCGTGTGAATCCAGCGTATGTGCGCCTTTGTCAAAGACAAAGCCGCAGTCCGGATAGAAGCAGGGGAGCGTATGGCCGGAGAGCTCGGCCTCATAGGCCGCGGCGGGCGCATGGATGTGCGTCGAGGTTTCCAGGCTTCCCTCCTTCAGCAGGCAGACGGTGCATACGCCGTTTTCGAAGCTGTGTGCCTGCACGTCCACACGCTCGCGGCACAGCGGGAACTGGCACAGATGGAAATGCGCGTCCTGGTCATAGAGCCACTTGTCCGCGTCGGAGAAATGGCTGTGGCGCTCGATGGTCTGCACATAGCCGCAGTCCGCGCACGCGACGCTTCCGTCGCGGGAGGCGGTGGCAGGCTGATAGCTGCCGCGGCTGTAATTGTGTGCTTCCTCGCTCCATGCGCCGCAGACCGTGCACCACTTTTCGTGGACGGAGGGGGATTCCGACTCTGTCCGGCTGGCAGAGCCGTCGGAGAGATAGACCTTGCAGAACGCATACCTGTGGCCGTGCCGCCCGACGCCGCTCAGGGCCTCGCCGTCGACGACGCCGATGACATTGCCCTTGGTATCATACAGGAAGGAGACGTTCTTTCTGGAGTGGTAATAGTCCATGCTCTGTATGATGTCAAAGCCGACCTGGCATTTGGAGTTGACAAGGAAGCGGCCAAATTCATTGTAGACATAATTCAGGCCGTCCAAGCCGTCCGGAATATTCATACCGTTCTGGCTGCTGCGCTGAATTCTTGCGGGGGTCAGGTTGACGGCTGTTGTGTACTGTCCCTTCTGATTCAGGTTAATGGTGTACCAGCCGTCCTCCTTCGGAAGCTCCGGTGCGGACCAGCCCCACGTGCCGCCGTCCGGCTCGTTCGGATAGATCGTGATCGTCTGGTTTTCCACATAGGCGAGGTATTCGTCCACATAGATCACACGATAAACGCGGCAGGGCGTGCTGCCTCCGGCGTCAGAGATGTACTCGTTCCCGTAGCCCAGGAAGTAGACCTCCATCTGCGAGCCGGTGCGGTCGCTGATACGGTTCTGCTCGCAGCCGCCTGCGCCGTGGTTCCAGTGCAGCTTGCCGGCGGACCAGTCCATATCCTTGTTTCCGTTAACAATCATGTGGAAATTGCACCACATGTTGTTGCTGAAGTTGCCAGTGCCGAAGTCGTAGACGCCGAGCGTCTGAAGAAGCTCGTGCGTGGTGATGCTGCCGTCGCCGACATAATCGGCGGACATGGGATACCATTCGGTCAGAGCCTCGCCGGAACCCTTTCTGACCCAGCGATGAACCGGGCGGCACCATTCGTCGGTCAGCTCTGCGTCGGTGGAATGCTGCCCGGAAATGTTAAGGTCATCTGCCAGCGTAAAGCCGTAGGGCCCGACCTCGTGGCTGAGAGCGTTCATCATGATCTGGCAGGCCTCTTCGCGGGTGAGAAGGTGCCGCTCGAGCGCTTCGTAATTCATGCCAAGGCCGCTCAGAAGACGGTAGACGCTGGCAGTGATATCCGGATTATCCGGAAAGAAATCATGCTTCGCGGGGTCTTCGGAAGCCAGACGGTTTGCGCTCAGAAGGATCTTGTGCACAAAGCTTGCAAGGAACTCTGCCCCGGTGATTGCACGGTCCTCTGGGAACGCGGCCACCACGTCGGGGGAGTTTTCATTGTACCAATTACGTCCAAAGCCGAGAAGAAAGCTTCTTGCCTCGTTCCAGGTGATGGGCTCGCCAGCCTTGCCGCCAAGGTCGCTGCCGCCGAGCGGCGCGAGAACGCCGAGGGAAGCCATGAGCTCGACGGCCTCGGGATAGGTGATTTCGTCCGCCGGCTCCGTGGCGAACGCGCCTGCCGCAGCGCCGAGCAGCATGCAAAGCGCCAGCAGAAGCGACAGGAATCTGCGTGTTTTCATTTTATTTCCTCCTCATTTTTTGAGTGTTTGCGACAGATTTTGCCTCAGCTGAGCGCCGGCATGGAAAGGCCGCAGTCCGCGGCCAGCGCGCGCAGGGAGCTTTCCACGTCCTCCGGCAGCTCCACGCCGTCCGAAAGCGCCAGCGTGTACCGGTCCCATTCGATTTCACCGGGGGTATAGATGCGCCGGGCATTCTTTGCCAGCGGCGCGGCGCGCAGAAGCTGCGCCATGTTTTCTGCGTCCTGCGCATAATCCTCGCTGCCGAAGCACGCGGGGCTTATGGCCAGGAAGGTGTGGCAGACGTTGTTCGGCTCGGAGAGCCGGAAGCACCAGGAGGGAATGCTGCCGCTCATGGAGGTCGCCTGCGAAAGAAGAACGCTTGTCAGCAGCTCCACCATGACCGCCAGCCCGTAGCCCTTGAGCGCGGCCATGGGCTGCATGGCGCCATGCTCCGGGAAAAGGGAGGGATCGGTGGTGGGAAGCCCCTCTGCGTCGACAATCCAGGTGTCCGGAATGGCGCGGCCGTCCTTTTTGGCCTGCACAACCTTGAGCGAGGCGACGTTGGAGAGCGCAATGTCAAGGAAGATGCTGGGCGTGTGCTTCGCGGGCGCGGCATAGGCAAAGGGGTTGTTGCCCATGACGCGGCCCCGCGCGCCGGGGATGTTCATATTGGCGTCAACATTGGACATGGCCATGCCGATCAGGCCCTTCTGCGCGGCGAGGTTTGCATAGTAGCCGGCGGCACCGAAATGACAGCTGTTTTTGACGGCGACCATCGCCACGCCGGTTTCCCTTGCCTTTTCGCAGGCAAGCTCCATCGCCATGGTAGACGAAAGCATGCCGAGCGTATTTTTTGCGTCGAGCACAGCGCACGAGGCACTCTGACGGATGACCTCCGGCTGGGCGGTCAGGCTGACGCCGCCGGCGCGGGCCTTCTGAAGATAGCCGCGCAGATTTTTTGCACCGTGAGAATGCGTGCCGAGCGCATCGGTCTGCGCCAGCGCCTCGGCGACGATTTTCGCGTGCGCCGGGGACATGCCCTCGTGCGTCAGCGCCTGCTCGCACAGCCGTGTCAGGTCCGCAAGCTGAATGTGAGACATATAAATTGCTCCTCTCTTAAGCATATACGCATATCCGCATAAGTTATGGGCGAAAAACATTTCTGCGTTTCGGGCACACAAACGCGGGAGATTCACGCGGAGCTGTCCACACAGTCGCTTATCCGGATATGGATACATCACTAATATACTTCAGTTTTTTTCAAAGGGCAAGCACAATTGTGCCTGCCCCAGCCGCCTTTTTCGCCAAAAAAGCCGACGCCTGCTTGGTTACTTTGCTGAGAGCTGCCGGACGGACTGCCGGATGACAAGCTCAGGGCGGTAGACAACGTTTCCCTGCTTGCTTCCGGGCGCGCGGATGAGAAGCAGAAGGGACTGCGCCGCGTCGCTGCCCAGATGATCCTTGGGGTGGGCGATGGTGGTCAGCTGCGGGATGGTGCTCAGGGAAAGCTCGGTATTGTCATAGCCGATGAGCGAAACGTCGTCCGGTACGCGGATATTTTCCTCGCTCAGAAGGCGCAGGCATTCCACGGCCAGGCGGTCGTTGCAGCACTGGATGGCGGTGACGCCTCCCTCGCGCACGGCCTGAAGCATGCGGGACGCATAATCCGTGCAGCGGTAGATGACGCAGGGCGCGGTCTCTGGATGCGCGGACATGATCTGCTCAAAGCCCTCCATGCGCAGCGCGGAGCAGTAATCAAAGCCGGGAAAGAGGCCAAGAATCCTGCGGTGGCCGCAGTCCAGCAGATACTGCGCGGCGATGCATGCGCCGTACTGATCGTCAATGGTGAGGCTGATGCAGTCGTTGGAAAGAAGGCTTCCGCAGAAGGCAACTATGGGCACCTTTGCGCGCTGGTATTGCTTGAGAACCTGCTGAAGGTTGGCGGCATTGTCCTCCGGAAGGGTGTTGGGCTGCAGGAGAACGCCGTCCGTTCCCTTGCGCAGGATATCCTCCAGAAGGTCGCGGATGCAGGCCTGGGAGTTTTTTGTGTCGTGCAGCAGGAGATTGCAGGAGTTCTGCTCCAGCACACGGCTGATGCCCTTGAGCACGTGCGGAATAAAATAGATATCGCCGCTGTTAATGAGCACGTCGATGTTCAGCCGCTGCATCCTCTGCGGATAGGCCACGCAGAACGAGCCCAGCCCCTGCTCCTTTTTCAGGCAGCCCTCTGCCACCAGCTCGGAAAGTGCCGAGCGGATGGTCATCCGGCCGACGCCGTAATACTGCAGCATCTCATTCTCGGACATCAGCTTATCGCCGATCTTGATTCTGCCGTCCTCTATGGCGGCGATGATATCGTTTTTCACCTGTAGATACAGGGGCTCAAAGCTGTTTCTGTCGATCATGGCGGCGGCTCCATTCCTGATTTCACGGCGCGGACGGACAGGGGCACAGCTCGTATGCGCCTGTCCGCCGGCGCTGGGTTCCTATTCAGTATACACGATCTGGCGCGAAATGCCAACAGAATCTTTCCAAAAAGATTGGAAAGATTCTGTTGACGGCAGCGGACGCACGCGCTATACTGGTTAAACAGCAACATATCCGCATATTCGGACAAGTTAGGAGAAATACCATGAAGCATAAAATCAGTCTCATCGGCGCGGGCACGGGGACGTTTGCCATCAACCTGATCAAGGACCTGTGCCTGACGCAGGGGCTTGACGGCAGCACCATCTGTCTGATGGACATTGACGAGCGGCGGCTGAACGCGGTGCACCGCTTCTGCGTGCGCTATGCGCGCGAGCAGAAGCGTACGTTTGAAATTCTCAGGACGACCGACCGCCGCGAATGCCTGCAGGGCGCGGACTTCGTGATCAACTCCGCGCTGGACGGCGGCTACGCACGGATGCGCGACGGCTGGAACGTGGCAAAGAGGTGGGGCTACCGCTTTGGCGGAAGCCTGCACATTGTGCATGACGAGGCCTTCTGGGTCAACTTCGGCCAGCTGCAGCTGATGGAGTCCATCTATCAGGACATGCTGGAGCTCTGCCCTCAGGCGTGGTATATCATGGTGGCCAACCCCGTCATGGCGGCGACCACCTATTTCCACCGCAAATACCCCGGCATTCGCTTTGTGGGCATGTGCCACGGCTATAACGGCGTTTACCGCCTGTGCAGTCTCCTGGGGCTGGACAGAAGCCGGGTGAGCTTCGAGGTGCCGGGGGTAAACCATTTTGTCTGGCTGACGCGCTTTTGCTATGACGGGCAGGACGCAATGCCGCTGGTTGACCGCTGGGTTGACGAGCAGTCGGCCCGCTATTTTGAAGCCTGCGACTTCAGCACCGACTTTGGCCCCAAGACCATCGACCTCTACCGCCGCTACGGCCGCATGCCGATCGGCGATACCTGCACGCCGGGCGGCGGCAGCTGGGGCTGGGAATACCATGTGGACGGGCAGACGCAGCTTCTCTGGCGCGAGGACCCGGACCAGTGGTACAACACGGTCTTTTCCATCAACAACGCGCAGATTCAGTCCATCATTGACGCGGCCTATGACGAGAGCGTCTGCCTGTCCGAGCGCTTTTCGGCGCAGTTCTCCGACGAGCCGATGATTCCGCTTCTCGAGGCGCTGGCATGCGACCGCGGAAGGATGGTCATTGTCAACACCATCAACGACGGCGGCTTTGTCGAGGGAGTTCCGCTTGACTTCGAGGTTGAGATTCCCGCCTGGGTCGACGCGCAGGGGGTGCATGGCATCCGTACCACACCGCTGCCGAAGCCGCTGCAGGCGCGCCTGCTTCGCGACCGCGTCGCGCCGGTGGAGACGGAGCTGTATGCCTATGCGCACCACAGCCTGCAGGGTCTGGTCGATCTTGTGATGCTGGACCCGTGGACAAGGAGCCGTGCGCAGGCGGAGGGGCTTGTGCGGGAGATTCTGGACCTGCCGGGCCTCGAGGCAATGAAGGCCTGGTACCGCTGAGCGTATCAAAAAAGTCAGGTTTTTTGACAGTCACAAAATGCAGGCCGGGAGACACCCGGCCTGCATTTTGATATCGGCGCGCTCAGCGCTGGACGCGTCCGGAGCCGTCGCCGTTCATGAGCGTCAGCACCTCTTCGACGCTGACCAGGTTATAGTCGTCCTCAATGCTGTGCTTGAGGCAGGAGGCAGCGGCGGCAAACTCCACGGCCTTCTGCTCGTCAAAGCCCTGCAGCATCGCATAGATCAGCGCCGCCGCGAACGAATCGCCGCCGCCCACGCGGTTGACGATGTGAATGGGATATTCTCTGGAGAAAACGGTTTTCCCGTCGTGATAGAGCATGGCGGCCCAGTCGTTATCGGAGGCGGATCGGCTCTTACGGAGCGTGGTTGCGACATAGGGCATGCCGAAGCGCGCGGAAAGCTGGCGCGCGACGTCCGCATAGCCGGAATAATCGAGCTTTCCGGCGGTCACGTCCGTGTTGGCCGCGCGGATGCCGAGGACCTTCTCCACGTCCTCCTCGTTTGCAATCAGCACGTCCACATAGCCAAGAAGCTCCGACATGGTTTTTCCCGCCTGCTCTGAGCTCCAGAGGTTTTTGCGGAAGTTGAGGTCGCAGCTGACGCGCACGCCGAGGCGTCTTGCCGTCCGGCAGGCCTGCAGGCAGGCGGCCGCAAGCGAGGGGCTCAGCGCGGGCGTAATGCCCGTGAAGTGGAACCAGTCTGCGTCCGCGAGAATCTCATCCCAGGCGAAGGACTCCGGGCCTGCCTCAGAGATGGCGGTATGCTTCCGGTCGTAGATGACCCTGGACGGGCGCTGCGACGCGCCGCGCTCGGTGTAGAGAACGCCAATGCGTTCCCCGCCGCGCGCAACGTAATCAGTTCCGATGCCGAAGCGCCGCAGGGAGGCAATCGCCGCGTCGGCAATGCCGTTTTCAGGCAGCCGGGTGACCAGCTGCGCGCACATGCCGAACTGCGCCAGCGACGCGCAGACGTTGGACTCTGCACCGGTATAAAACGCGTGGAAATCATCCGCCTGCAGAAACCGGCGGTAGCCATCCGGCGAAAGACTCAGCATCAGCTCTCCGAAGCCTATGATTTTTTTCATATGACTGCCTCCTTAGTGTACGATATGAATGGCAAAGCCGCCGATTTCCTGCTCAAGATAGGCGCACGTCAGTTCGCCCGCGGCGTTGTATTTCCTGTAGTCCTCGCGCAGCGCCACGCCGTTTTCCCGCAGCCATGCGCAGGCGCGGAGCATGGAGAAGGTGCGCACGCCGATGTGGCCCTTCTCGCCGGGGCCCATAAAGTCATTGCATTCCATGGCGCTTCCGGCGAAGACGCAGGCGCTGTGTGCAATGGTGGGCATGCAGAAGATGGAGGCAAAGCGGCTTGCGGTCTGCTCGGCCTGTTCGCGGCTGGCGTGGTTGACGCCGACATGCGCGAGCGTGAAGCCGAGAGAGATTCTCCGCGCCTGACGGCAGCGCTCGGTGATGGCGGCAAAGTCGCCGCGCTCAAGAAGCTCCTTCGGTGCGACGAAGCTTCCGCCGCACGCGCCGACGACGCTGCTGGAGAGATATTCGCCGAGCGTGTCGAGGGTAATGCCGCCGGTCGGCAGGAACTGAAGGCCCTGGAACGGACCGGAAAAATCCTTCATTGCCGCAAGGCCGCCTGCGGCCTGCGCCGGAAAGAACTTCACAAGGCGGAGCCCGGCCTCGTAGGCCAGCTGAATTTCGCTTGCCGTTGTGCAGCCCGGAATGACTGCGACGTCCTTTTCCAGGCACAGCGCCACAAGCTCCGGGTGATAGCCGGGGCTTACGATGAAGTCCGCGCCGGCGGCGATGGCCTCCTCGGCCTGCCGGGGTGTGAGAATGGTGCCCGCGCCGACCAGCATCTGCGGCTGCGCGGCCTTCATGCGCTGCATGGCCGCAAGCGCGCCCTCCGAGCGGGCCAGAACCTCAATGGCCGGAATCCCACCGTCGCACTGGGCCTTTGCCAGAGGCTCGGCCCAGGCGGGATTTTTGATGTTTGCAACCGGCAGAACGCCGATCTCCAGAATGCGCCGGATTGCCTGTTCACGGTTCATAAAAAATCTCCTTTACTGCGCAAATTCAAATTGAAGGATTTCAGTGGTTTCGTTCGCGGCGGTCACGCTGAGGCAGAAGCTGAAATGGCCCTGAAGCTTGGCGACCTCACCGGACGGGTCCAGCGCGCTCAGTGCGCACCGGCGGTTGAAATAGCCGTATTCGGCGGCTTCAAACACGGTTTCGCCGGTTTCGGCGTCCGTAATGCGGACAAGCACCTCGGAAAGGTCATAGTTCGAGACCACGACGCCGCGCAGGCCGCCGGAGAGATCGTACGGTGTATTTGCGTCGTACACCGTCAGCCACGGCGTTTCAAAATAACCGGTCTCAAAGGCTGTGTCGCGGGAGGGCAGATATGCCTCGCTGCAAAGCTGCATGAACGAGAACGAGCGGTTGACGCCCCAGGAGGTGTGCTCGACCGGGTCGAGCGTCGAGGTCTGCTCGTCGACGAGCAGATAGCTCGCGTAGGGATCGATGCTTCCGTCTGCGTTCCGGACGACGTGCACGTCGGTGATCAGCCGCAGATGCGAAAGCCGCTCGTTGGCGCCGATCCACTGGCTGTAGAGGTAGTCTCCGCGTCGGGCGGCGGCATAGGCCTCGTAGATGCGCTGGGAGTCCGCGTTGTCGCTGACAATGACGGTGCTCAGCGCGCTCGACGGGCGGATTTCGTAATCGCCCACGCGCACGGCGGGGCCGTGCCGTCCGGCGGCCTTCGGGATGATGTTCACAAGCGGATCGCCAAGCCACGCCCAATAGTCATAGCTGTTTGTCACCCGGCTGATCGACTGGAAGATGGCGCTGGTGCAGTTGTTGCCGTGCATGGTGTTCCAGGCCGTGGGGCCGGTATAGCGGCCGGCTTCGTCCAGCGTGCGGGCAAAGCTTTCCAGATTGTCCATGCCGTTGTAGCCGCCGATATAGGGCAGACCGTAGTAGGTTTCCCCGGGCAGGTAATGCAGCGCGCCGGTAACCGAGCTGGAGCCGGCAAAGTTGATGTCCTCCGGCGAGCTCCAGGCCTGCTTTGCCATGGACTCCATATAGGAAATGAAGGCCTCGATTTTCTCCTGAACCAGCGCCTCGTCATAGCTGGAGACCGCGCCGCTTTCGGCAAGGGCGGCAATCTGCTCCGCGCCGGGAAGCTGCTTCGCCGCCGCATAGACAGAGACCTCCTCTACAGGGGAAAACGCGGTATAGCGCACGCCGTCATAAATAAAGGTATAGAAGGCCGCCGCGCGGTACCGCAGGCCGTACTCCTCTGCAGGAATCCCGCTGAGCTCTGCGTAGAGCGCATGCTCCGGCAGCGTGTCCGCGCCCAGCATCCCCTCCGGTATGCTGCTGCCCTCCGTCCAGAGAAGCTCCTTTGCTGCGGCCGACTCCAGGTAGAGGTCTGCGTCCGAGCGCAGCATGTTCTCCGGCAGCAGGCGGACGCCGCAGGATTCGATGTACAGGCCGGCAGACTCTGCGTCCTCAATGCCGAAGGCAAAGCCGAGCGTCTGCTGCTCGCCCTCCGCGCGGAGCAGCACGCCGAGCAGGCCGATCTGCGGCCGGGGCAGCACTGTAACCGGAATGCTCCCTGCAAGCGTGCCACCATAGAAGACCTGGATTTCCCAGGTTCCTGCCGGGAGTGCTTCGCTGAGCGGACCGACGTCCGTTCCGTCCGGCAGGCAGAATCTCACACTCTGCAGGCTCTGCCGCCAGCGGAGCGTCTTCTCGCCCAGGCTCAGCGTCAGCCCCGTGGGATTCAGGTGATCACCCGTAAAGTACAGCACGCGCTGCGGCAGGCTCAGAAGCGAGGCGCTTTCTGCCTGTGCGGGTGCAAGCTCCGTAAAACCCACCGCCTGCGAAAGCAGTGCCTGCGCGTCGCCGGGATAGGCCGAGACATCCAGAAGCGTCGAGGCGGGCTTGTTCTTATAGAGATTTCCGACCTTTGCCATCAGCTTCACGCCGGGGGCGAAGGTGCCGCCCGTAATGCGGAGCTCCGCTTCGGCGCTCGCGCCCCGGAAGCCGGCGGAGGAGAACAGCTGAACCTTCCCGTGCAGCGTGCCGCCGCGGATTTCAATCAGCGCGTCGCCGTCCTGAATACCGCGCGCGTCGTTCGTCGTGCCGGAAACAAGGCCCGTGACAACCGTGTCACCCTCAAGAATCAGATGCGAGCTGCCGTAAAGCTCGCCGAAGCCCGGAAGACCGATGCCCATCGAGCCGGCGCAGACGGTATAGAATGTTCCGCTGCGCAAAATGAGCTCCGTGCTCCGCTCCAGGTTCACAACGCTCTGGCCGCCGGCAATGCTTGGATAGGTATCCGCGGCGGGGTTTTCCACCTCGTTCCCATCCCGGCCGATCGGGTAGCAGCGCACGCCGGTATCCACGACCGTCCGGAAGCCGCAGCCTGCGATGACGCGATTGGCTGCGGAAAAACCGTTTCCGTCCTGCGTGCAGATATCCATATCGCGGAAGGTGACGGCGTTGTTCAGCAGCAGATTGACCGGCGCCTGCAGAATCAGCCTTGCGCCGTTTGCTTCGCGGTAGTCCACGCCCTCCCAGACGCTGGTAAAGGTGATGGGCGCGTCCCCGATGTGCGGCAGCATCAGATCATAGACGCCCTCCGCGCCCTTTGCGCGGGCCTGGTCGCACAGGACCTCGCCGCAGAAAACGATGGTTCCGCCCGTGCCGTACAGCCGCGCGACGGCCTGATAGAGTACGGAATCATAATAGCCCTCGGGCTCCGCCATGGACAAAATCACATTGTCCGAGCTCTGCGCGCCAAGCGCCTGCTCGGGGGACGAGCCGTCGCCGGCGCCGCCGTCGGCGATGAAGAGGACCGGGCGTTCCTCCTGCGTTTCAAGCGGATAGGCTTCGATCGGCGCGGCTGCGGCAAGCGTCCCGGCGTCCACGCGCGGAATCTGCGGAAGAGACAGGGTCTGCGGGTCGATGCGCGCCGGCTGCCAGAGCGCCGCCTCCGCTGCGTCCGGCTGCTCGTCGGGCTGGGATGGCTGCGTCTGCGCGGGCGCGTCCGGCTCCTGTACGGCCGGGGATTCCTTTCCGCAGGCGCTCAGAAGCGTGAGCGGCATGACGCAGGCCAGAAGCCACGCGGCAATTTGTTTGGATTTTCTCATAGTCTGCCCTCCATTTTCCGGCGGCATGGCCGCCGCCGGACAACTTATACGGATAAGTTACAGCTACATGATACACGGGGTTTCCGCGTTCGTCAATAAAAAAATAAAAAAATACGCTTGCTTATCCGGATAAGTTGTGCTAATCTACGAACAGAGGCTGGGGCGACGGCACGGTGCAGGTCCGGTTGCCTGCCGACTTGTCCGGACAAGCTGACAAGCTGCCTCGCCCAACGATTCAATATGAGGAGACTGGAATATGGAAAAGAAGCTTAAAATCGGCGTATTCGGCGTCTGGCGCGGCCTGGCGTTTATCAAGGCACTGGCAAAAATCGACGAGGCGGACGTCACGGCTATCTGCGACAAGGACGAAAGCAAGGTACGTGAGGCAAAGAAATTCTGCCCTGCGGACGTGCGGGTCTGCACGGATTTTGACGAGCTGATCCACAGCGGCATCGACGCGGTGGTCCTGGGCAACTATTTTGACGAGCATGCGCCCTTCGCCATCCGGGCGATGGAGGCCGGCGTCGACGTGTTCAGCGAAACCACGCCCGCCTTTACGCTCAAGGAGTGCGTGGAGCTCGTGGAGGCTGTGGAGAAAACCGGCAGAACCTACGCGCTGGCGGAGAATTATCCGTTCTATCGCGCCAACCGGGAAATCACCCGCGTGTATCAGACCGGCGTGCTCGGCGAGGTCGTCTTCGCGGAGGGCGAATACGTCCATCCGATGAGCCCGGCGGAGTGCCGCTACTTTACCCCCGCAGGCCGCCACTGGAGAAACGGCCTGCCCACCACGTATTACTGCACGCATGCGCTTTCGCCCCTGATGAGCGCGACGGGACTGATGCCCAAGCGCGTCATCGGCAAGGTCAGCGTCAGCCGCGGCTATGCCGAGGAGCTGGGCAAGGCCCCTGGCAGCAGCTGCGACAATGCGGGTATTCTTCTTGTGGAAATGGACAACGGCGCGATTTTCCGTGTCGCGGGCGACTGCCAGTTCGGTACGCGCGGCAACTGGTACCGCCTGGGCTGCCAGAAGGGAAGCATCGAAAACCAGCGCGGCTCCGGCGAGCTGGTCCGCCTGTGCTTCAACCCCTGGGACCTGCCGAAGGACGGCTCGTACCAGACGGCGGAGTCCACCTATCTGCCGCTGGAGTCGCCGCTGGAGGAAAAGGCGAAGGGCGCAGACCACGGCGGAAGCGATTTCTTTGTGACCTGGAACTTTATTCAGGATCTTCTGCATCACCGCGAGCCCTTTATGAACGTTTACCGTGCGGTCTCGATTTCCGCAGTTGGCATTCTCGGCTGGCGCAGCGCGCTGGACGGCAGCCGCCAGATGGATATTCCCGATTTTTCGGACCCGGCCGCGCGCAATCTGGTGCGCAGCGACGCGCTCTCGCCCCTGTATCACCTCGGCCAGGAGCCCACGCTTCCGAACTTTATCCACGCGCTTTAAAGCGCGGCAGCTTTGCCCCGAAGCGTCCGCCCGTCCGGTCTCTGCGCCACAGGGCCGGGCGGCGAACGGACGCGGGCGCTTTCCAGAAAAGGAGGGGTTCTATGAACCGAGAAAAAACATGTGCCGGTGCGGACACGGCTGTCCGCAGCGTCGGCGGCAGGCCAAGGCTTGTGCGCCTGCGCAGGAACGCGCCGTATCTTCTGATGATGCTGATTCCGGCGCTGTATTTCCTGCTGTTCTGCTATTGGCCGATGTTTGGCATCAGCATGGCCTTCCAGGATTATAAGGTCGGCGCGCCCTTTTTGGGCGAGGGGACAAAGTGGGTGGGCCTCAAATGGTTCCTGCAGCTGCTCAATAGCCCGCTTTTTCTGCGACTGCTGCGAAATACACTGCTCATCAGCCTTTACGATCTTGTAATCGGGTTTCCGCTGTGCATCGTTTTTGCGCTGCTTCTGAACGAGGTGCGCAACAGATTTTTCCGGCAGCTGACCGCCAACGTCAGCCTGCTGCCTTGGTTTATTTCCACGGTTGTGGTTGTGGCGATTATCAACAACTTTTTCTCCATCGACGACGGCATCATTCAGAACATCATCGAAAAGCTCGGCGGCAAACGCAGCACCATCATCGGCAACCCCAGTTGGTTCCGGACGCTCTATATCGGCTCCGGCATCTGGCAGGGCTGCGGCTTCGGTGCGGTGGTGTTTACGGCGGCCATCTCCGGCATCGATCCCACGCTTTACGAGGCCGCCGCGCTGGACGGCTCGACGCGCTTTAAAAACATCTTTCTCATCACGCTGCCGTGCATCCTGCCGACGATCATCATCATGCTCATTCTTCGCTTCGGAAGCCTGATGAGCGTGGGCTCGACAAAGATTCTTCTGATGTACCGGCCTGTGACCTACGAAACGGCGGATGTGTTTGGTACCTACGCCTACCGGATCGCCTTTTCGGACGGAAAGATGAGTTATTCCACGGCGGTGGACCTGTTCACGTCGCTGGTAAATCTGGCGCTGCTGCTTCTGGCGAACCTCGGCGCGAAAAAATACTCGGAAACATCGCTGTTCTGACGGGAGGCTGCATATGAAAACAAAAAGTCATTTCAGAAAGACAGCCTCGGATCGGATCTTTGATGCGGTCATTGTGATTTTTGTCTTCTTCGTGATCACCATCACGCTGTATCCGCTGATCTATGTGTTCAGCATGTCCATTTCCGACCCGATCCGCGCGGCCAGAGGCGAGGTCTTCCTGCTGCCGAAGGGCTTTGACCTGACGGCAATCAAAAAGGTGCTCTCGGACCCGGATATCCTGCGCTACTATTATAATACCGTATGGTATACGGTGGTCGGCACGGTGCTCGGCATTCTTACCACGGCGCTTGCCGCGTATCCGCTTTCCCGCCGGGAGTTCGACTACCGCAATATCTTCATGAAATTCATCATGGTCACCATGTTCTTTGGCGGCGGCCTGATTCCGACCTATATGGTGGTGGCAAAGTTCCTGAACCTCTACAACAGCCGCTGGTCCATCATTCTTCCGGGCCTGACGAGCGCGTGGAACGTGGTGGTCGCGCGGACGTATTTTGCTTCCCTGCCGGAGGAAATCATCGAAAGCGCCCGCCTGGACGGCGCGTCCGAATTCCGCATCTTCGGCCAGCTGGTCATGCCGCTTTCCAAGCCCATTCTGGGCGTGCTGGCGCTTTACTACGCGGTCGGCCTCTGGAACAACTACTTTGGACCCATGATCTATCTTGGCAAAAAGGAGCTGCAGCCGCTGTCGCTTTACATCCGCAGCGTCATGATGCAGAATTCCATCGAGAGCCTTGCGGGCTCCCCGGTTGCCATCGACGTTAAGGGCGCGGCCCTTCTGTCTGCATTGCAGATCAAATACGCCGTGATTGTCATCGCCGTTCTGCCGATGATGCTGATCTACCCCCTGATCAGCAAGAATCTGGAGAAGGGCCTGATGATCGGCGCGGTCAAGGCATAAGCGATTTCCAAATTTCACAAACAAAAAGGAGACATGAAATGAAACGTATTCTTGCACTGCTTCTTGCCGCTGTGATGCTGCTGGGCGTTTTCTCCGCCTGCGCTTCCAGCCCCTCCGGGACGCCGCAGCAGCCCGACCAGGACCAGACCCAGCCGGATGGCGCCGCGGATTCCAGCCCCGGCGCGGCGGCTGTGATCTCCGACGAGAAGGACCCCTCTCTGACCCGGCCCGTCCTCACGGATACCGAGGCGCCGAAGAACTGGCTCTGCGAGGAAAAGACCACCCTGAGCGTCAGCACCTACGACGCGGTCAACAGCACCTATCTGCCGCCCTCGAACGATCTGTGGTTCTGGCAGACGCTTGAGGACTATACGAATGTCCACATCGAATGGGAGGTTTCCTCCATCGCCGGCTATGACGACGTGGTCAACACGAAGCTCTCCGCCGGCGTCGATCTGGCGGACATTGTGGTCTCCAACAATACCCGCGCCACCAAAAACGCGGGCGACAACGGCGTGTTCGTCGACCTTGCGCCCTATTGGGATACCTGCTTTACCAACACCCAAGCCTATTTCGACGCCATGGGCGCGGATCTTGTTTCGGTCATCACAAATCCGAACGGCGCAATCTACGGCATCCCCAACACCCAGAATCCCACCGAGGGCCACATCACCTTCTGCTACAACACGCAGTGGCTCGAGGAGCTTGGCGAGGATGTGCCGACCACGCTGGAGGAGTTCACGGACCTTCTTTACAAGTTCAAGGAGGCGGGCGACCTCAACCACAACGGCCTGAGCGACGAGGTGATTCTTACCTCCTCCGGCGTCGACTGCCTGGGCTCCGTGCTTGGCAACGCCTTCGGCCTGGAGCAGTACGAGGGCTGGGACGCCTTTGACGCCGACGAAAACGGTGTGGTTTATCCCGAGTACACCACCGACAATATGCGCGACTATCTGACCTATCTCAACCAGCTTTACGCGGACGGTATCCTGGATGCGGAAATCTGCTACATGGGCATGGATCAGCTGTCTGAAAAGATTGCCAACGACCGCGTGGGCTGCTTTGTGTTCTATTCCGGCTTTGCCATCGGCTATGGCGTTCTGACGCCGAAGGGCCTGGAGGACCCGCTTGCGGAGTGCTTCACGCTCGGCCTGCCGCTGGCCTCGGAGTACAACGGCAACGAGGGCTATTTCGTCCGCCGCACGGTCGCCTACGGCAACTCCGGCGCGTCCGTCAGCGCGGACTGCGAGAATGTGGAGCTGGCCTGCAAATGGCTCGACGTCATGTACGCAGACCCCTATATCATGTGGATCCGCGCCTACGGCAAGGAGGGAGAGACCTACGAGCTGGATGAAAACGGAGACGTACAGCTCATCACCGGCGAGTATGGCGAGTGGGACCCAGGCTATCTTGGCATCGGTCAGATCTCTCTGCCGTTTATCCAGACCACAGAGGAGCTTCTGAGCGACAAGCTGATCTACGACTGGTATCTGGACGAATATGCGCAGCTGCGCAGCTGCAAGTGGATCAGCGCCTCGGTTCCCAAGGTCAGCATTTTCTCCGAGGAGGAAGCGGAGCTCCGCGACATGTGCAACAGCGAGACGCTGACCTACTGGTATGAAAGCCGCGATAAATTCATCACCGGCATGTCCGATATCCGGACGGACTGGGACAATTATGTCCAGACCATCAACAGCATGGGCCTCGGCACGCTGACGCAGGTCTGGCAGATGGTCTATGACCGCCTGAAATAAGCGATGGGGAGGAACGATATGAAAAGGAAGCTTCGCACCCTTCTGGCGCTCCTGCTCTGCATGAGCCTGCTTTGCCTTTCGCTGTGCGCGTGCGCTAAGCCCGCGCAGAGCGCGGAGCCTGAGCCCGCCGCAGAGCAGCCGGCCGAAACCCCGACACCCGAAGCGGAGCCGGAACCCGAGCCCGAGCCTGTCCCGGAACCCGAACCGGAACCGGAACCCGAACCCGAGCCAGAACCCGAGCCGGAAGCTCCGGAGAAGGTTCTCTATCCGGAGGCGCTGGAGCTGATGGGCTTCCTTGGCCTGAAAGAGCTTTCAGACGTGTATTCCGAGTCCCTGACGGGCGCGCAGGCGAACGCGCTTTCCGCGCTTCTGGGTCTTGCGGAGGAAAGCTTCTCCGAAGACGCGCAGAGCGTTTCAGGAGAGGAGCTCCTGCCCGCCCTGCTGCGCGCGCTGGGCGCAGAGACGGCGCTTTCCGGCCAGGAGCTGCGAAGCCTTGCCGAGCAGAAGCAGCTTCTCGCGGGCCTGGGCGCGGCCTATGACCCGGCCCTGCCGCTGAGCGTTCAGCAGGGCGCGCAGCTGGTAAGAAACGCGCTTCTTGCAAGCGAGGCGCTTTCGCAGGCCAACGGCGTTTCGCACGTGGTCATCACGGATTATCCGGACGGCTTCAACCGCCCCGGCAGCAAATGGGTCAGAGCGGGGACGGACGAGGCCGTTACGGAAGCAGGTCTGGCCGCGCCGGTTCTGGAGGTCGGGCGGAAGATTTCCTGGTGCGAGGTTCTGGAGCGTCTGGGCTACGGGAAGGACGATACGCAGAACAACGGCATGAAAACCTTCCAGAACAGCTTCAACGGCGAGGAATTCTCCGTCAAATATGAAAAATGCCATTGGGATAAGGACGGCACAGGCGCGCACAGCGGCTGCGGCAATGATTATACCAATGAAATTGACAGCACGCTTGAAGTTTACCGCCTTTCCGATGCAGAGTACCGCCTGATCATCCGGGTGAACTTCCTGGGCAGGGTTGCCGGACAGAACATCAGCCTGCACGGCTATAACACCGAAACATGGGGTCCGTGGACGAACGAAGGCCTGCCGGAGGACGGCTATTATCTGGTCAACTATTTCTGGAATGCCTATGGCCAGGGTGAGGGCTTTGAAATTCTGGGCCCGGCGCCGAAGGTGATCGGGACGCTGGACGCCGTTACGGACAGCACGGTTACCGTCAGCGGCGAGGAGAGGACCGCTTCCTTTGTGTTCAATCTCGGCTATAATATGGCGCATTCGCCCTACAGCATCGGCAAAACCTATACCTTCTATCTCGATCAGTACGGCCTGGTGGTCGGCTGCAGCGAGTATCTCGGCGGATAAAGAAAAATGTAGGAGGCGCTGCGTGTGCAGCGCCTCCAAAGAAGCTGTCAGGGGTTGCGGAGCCCCGCGCAGCATGATGTAAAATTTAAAAATATGGAGGAACCCCATGCGAAAGCTGAAAATCGGCTATCTGCCGCTGTATATCAAGCTCTATGACGACAACCATCAGGACCGCACGCCGCTTGTGCGCTATATGGAAACCCTGATTTCCATGCTGGAGTCGCAGAATATCGAGGTGGTCCGGACAGACGGCCTGTGCCGTGTGCGCGAGGAGTTTGCCGCGGCGGCGGAAAAATTCAACCGCGCGGACGTCGACGCGGTTGTAACCCAGCACCTGGCCTATTCTCCGTCCCTGGAGTCCATTGACGCGCTGCTGAGCCTGAAGGCGCCGATCATCGTTCTGGATTCCACGCCGGATTATCAGCTGGTCAGAACCGCCAGCTACCAGAACTGCATTGACAACGACCACGGAATCCACGGCGTGCAGGACATGTGCTGCATGCTCAAAAAGCGCCGCAGGCCCTATACGATTTTTGTCGGCCATGCGCTTCACAGCGACGTGATTGCGCGTGTCGCGGGCGCGTGCCGCGCAGCGGCGGCGGCAAAGGCCTTCCGCGGCGCGCGCATCGGCGCAGTGGGCGGCGCGTTTGCCGGAATGGGCGATTTTGCCGTGACGCCGGAGCGATTGAAGCGCGACTTTGGTATTGAGGTTCTGGAGATGACGCCGGAGGTTGTCCGGGCGGAGCTTTCCGGCGTGCGGCCGGAGCAGGTGGAAGCGGAGCTTGCCTGGGACGCGGCAAACTGCCGCCGGGAAATCAGCTTCCTGGAGGATTATCCGCTGGCCGTAAAATCCGGCCTTGCCATCCGGAACTGGATGACGCATGAGGCGCTGCACGCCTGCACGGTGAATTTCCTGAGCCTGGACACGTGCGGTATGCCGAAAATGCCCTTTGCCGAGTGCTGCAAGATGATGGCGCGCGGCCAGGGCTACGCGGGCGAGGGCGACATTCTGACGGCGGGGCTCGTCGGGGCGCTGCTGGCGCAGTATCCGGATACGACGTTTGCGGAAATGTTCTGCCCGGATTGGGAGCAGAACGTCATTCTTCTGAGCCATATGGCCGAGAGCAATCCCCGCCTTGCACAGTGGAAGCCGCTGCTTGCGGACATGCCCTTCGGCTATAACGCCTGCGGAAACACGGTCGGCATGTACAACTGCATGCGCCCCGGCAAGGCGGCCCTTGTAAATCTTGCGCCCATGGAGGACCACTATCAGCTCATCGTGAGCGAGGGGCAGATGTGTGATTACGGCCTGATAGACGGAGCCTATCACCGCAACACGCAGGGCTGGTTCCGCCCCTGCATGCCGGTCGCAGAATTTCTGGAGCGCTATTCCATGGCGGGCGGCACGCACCACTCCGCTCTGGTTTACCACACGCCGGCCGCGCAGCTGAAGCTGTTCGGCAGCATGCTGGGCTTTGAGGTCATCGAACTGAAATAAAGAGAGGAGCGCGGATGTGAAACGGATATTTCTGCTGAGTCTCGCGCTGGCGCTGGGGCTGCTTGGCTGTGCGGCGGCCCCTGCCCAGACGCCCTATGAAAACGAAATCCGCGAGCCGGAGAACCGGCCCGCGCAGACGGCGGAGCCGGAGCGGCAGGGCAAGCAGCCCTCTGAGGAAGCACCCTCCGGCGCTGAGGCCTCTCCGGCGCAGGCGGAGCCGGTGTGCGTACCGGTTCTGGAGCCGGTCCTGGATAGCCAGACCCCCATGCTGCGCAGTCTGGAAGCGGACGGCGGCTATGAAATTGACTTCCAGCCGGAGCTTCGCTCTTATACCCTTTCCATCCCTGCGGGCCGGGCGCGTGTACCGGAAATCACCGCGCAGGCGGACGAAGGTCTGAAGGTTGAAATCGCCCAGCCGGTGGTTCCGGACGCCGAAGGCTTCGGCTACGGTTACGTGTACGTTACAGACGCGGAGGGCGCGTGCGGACAGTATACGATTCTGGTTGTGCGGGACGAAAGCCTCGGCTTCCAGCTGCAGTACCTGGACCGCTACCGCTTCTGCCCGGAGGCCGAAGCGGGGCAGACGCTCCGGTATGTCTCCTCCGCGCCGGAAACGGCAAGCGTCGACGAAGCAGGCGAGATTACCGCGCTTGCGCTGAGCGACGCTCCGGTCACAGTTACCGCGCTTTCCGGCGGGAAAGAGGTCGCACGCCTGGAAATTGACCGGATTGTGCCGGCACCCTTGAATCTTTTCCTGATTCTCGGCCAGAGCAACGCCGCCGGAACCTATGACATTCCCTCCGGCATCACGGAAACCGGCTATACGCTCAAGCAGATGGCGGACGTGGACCGCCCGGAGGCCGGAACCGTGTTCTGTGTGGACGTCGACTATGCCGGCCAGATCCGCAAAGATTTTTATGACCTTTCAGAGGGGCGGCCCGGTTTTTCGCCGGCGCTCGGGAAGCGCTGGTACGCGCTTTCGGGCGAAAAAACGCTGATGCTGCAGACCGCGATGGGCGGCTCGCCGATCGAAGCCTGGGAGAAGCCCGAAAACGGCGTGCGCTATGCCTATCTGGATGCGCGCTGCAATCTCTATGAGAACACCGTCCGCGCCTACGAGCACTGCCTGGAGCTTCTGAACGCGCCGGAGTCCGGCTTTACGCTCAAGAGAATCTACGCCTACTGGCTGCAGGGTGAAACGGCCATGTGCAACACCTTCCAGCCGGATAAGATTTCTCCCGGCGTCGGCGACTGGGATTTCGGCTCCACAGCGCACATCATGAGCGCGGAGGAATACTTTGAGATTTTCAACCGGAATCTTGAGAATTTCCGTGAGGATCTGAAGCTTTCGTTCATGGGCGTGCTGATGGTGCGGGCCATGAAGGAGGTCTGCTCGCCGGAAAGCCTTTCTGTGCAGCTGCTGACGGATCTTGTGCCTGCGCGCGCAGCGCAGTATGCGCTGGGCGCCTCCGGCGATCCGGGGCTGGCGCTGGTCTCCCGCGTGAGCGACGTCGCCCGCCAGGAGAGCTGGACAGACCGGGACGATCCCGGCTGGGGCATGATGGGCTGCTGGAATGTACACTACAATCAGACCGGACACAACGCAAACGGCGTCGCGGCGGCGGAGAATACCTTCTACCGCTTCTATGGCGGACAGAGCCGGAAGGCAGAGTCCCTGCAGCTTCTGAAGCAGAACGGACGCGACGTGTTCCGGGACGGGGAGGAGCTTGTGCTTGCCGGAGGCGCCTGCTACCAGACGGCGGCGGTTGTGCTGCCGCTGTATACGGATACGCCGGCCGTCCGTTATTTCTCGGACGATCCGTCCGTCTGCACGGTCGACCGTTTCGGGATGATCCGCGTCCAGCCGGAGGCCGCGGGGAAAAGCGCAGCCGTCACGGCGGTGTGCGAGCAGGCCGGACTTTCGTGTACGATCACAGTCCGCGTTGAGGCCTGACCGATCAGAAAATTGCAAAAGCCCGGAAGGAGCCGCCTGAATGCGGCTTCTTCCGGGCTCTGTCATATGCGGACGTCATGTAGGCAGCGGCGCGTCCTGCGGCGGAAAATCGAGAAAGATGGTCGTGCCTGCGCCCGGCCGGGACGCGGCGCGCAGGCCGCAGCCGAGCTTTTCGCAGACCCTCCTGCACAGGTAAAGGCCCAGACCGCTGGATTTCTGCTCGCCGCGGCCATTGTAGCCGGTAAAGCCGCGCTCAAAGATACGCGGCAGATCCTCCGGCGCGACGCCGATGCCGGTATCCTGAATGGCAAGCGTCCGTTCCCCGGAAAGGAAAATGCGGACCGATCCTTCCGGGGTGTACTTCAGCGCGTTGGAAAGCAGCTGCTCAAGCACGAACTGCAGCCACTTTTCGTCCGTGACCAGCTGCAGCGTGACCGGCGCATAGTCAAGCCGCAGGCGGCGGCTGATGAATTCGCCGGAGAATTTCCGTACGGCGCGGCGGATCAGCGCGTCCAGCGCGCAGGTGCGGAAGACATAGTCGGTCGATTCCGAGTCCAGCCGCAGATAGGCCAGCACCATTTCCGCATACCCCTCTATGCGCCCCAGCTGCAGGGAAAGCTGCCGGGAGGCTTCGGAATCCTCCGTCTGCAGCGTCAGGTGCATGGCGGAGATCGGCGTTTTGATCTGGTGGACCCAGAGCGTGTAATAATCGAGCATCTGCTGGCAGCGCGAGGCCATAGCGGTCTGCGCGGCCTGCTGCTGCGCGCAAAGCGCCTGCACCAGAGCCTGAAGATCCGCCTCCGGAATGCTCTGCGCCGCCGGAAAGACCTCCGGAAGGACCGGCAGGCGCGATAAAAGCTGCGAAAGCATGCGGTGCTGCCTGCGGACGCGGCCAAAGTCCACGGCCAGCGCCAGCATACCCAGCAGCAGGCACAGGGCCGACGGGTACCAGACCGCCTGCAGCGGCAGCCCGTACAGGCGGAAGGTGACGGCGAAGAGCAGCGCAAAGAGCGCAAAAATGCAGATGGTCCGGGCCTTGCCCGCAAGGTATCGTAAAAACAGCTTCATCACAGTGCAATCAGATAGCCGGAGCCGATTTTTGTCGTAATAAAGCCCGGAAGGCCTGCGGCGTCCAGCTTTTTCCGCAGCCGGGTGACGTTGACGCTGAGCGTGTTTTCATCCACGAAGCAGTCTGTCTGCCAGAGGGCCTCCATCAGCCGCTCCCGGCTGACGACGCGCCCCTTTTCCTGCAGAAGCGTCAGAAGAATCCGGTATTCGTTCTTGCTCAGCTCCACGCGCGCACCGTTGACGCTGAGGGTCTGGTCGGCGGTATGCAGCAGCGCGCCCCGGTGCTCCAGGATGGGCGCGCCCTGCGAAAAGTCGTAGCTCCGGCGCAGAAGCGCCTGGAGCTTTGCCATCAGCACGCCCGTGTCAAAGGGCTTGGCGATAAAGTCGTCCGCGCCCATGGTCATGGCCATGACGATGTTCATGTTATCGGAGGCGGAGGAAAGAAAGACGATCGGCACGCGGCTGCGCTTGCGGAGCTCCGCGCACCAGTGGTAGCCGTTAAAAAACGGGAGCGTGATATCCAGCAGCACCAGATGCGGCGCATAGGCCTCAAATTCCTGCGTGACATGCTGAAAATCCTGCACGCACCGGGCCTCCATCTGCCACTGCTGCACGCAGCGGCAGACGCCGTCGGCAATGCCGCGCTCGTCCTCGACGATCAGAATGCGGTAGCGCTCCATACTCATTTCAGAAGCGGCGAGGCGAGAACCTCGGCATAGTCCGGCACGGAATCGGCCGCGCCGGGCCGCGTGACAGCCAGCGCGCTTGCCGCGCTGGCAAGGCGCAGCGCCTGCTCCGGCGGCAGAGCGTCCGCCGCGCCGCGCAGGAAAAAGCCGATGAAGGTATCGCCTGCGGCGGTGGTATCCACGGCGGAAACGCGGAAGGCAGGGCAGCGCACGCAGGTATCCTTGTCCGCGTAGACGCTGCCGTCCGTTCCGAGCGTCAGAATCAGCTTTGTCTCCGGGTACTGCGCGCGGAGCATCTGAATGATTCGATCGGGCTCTGTTTCTCCGGACAGGACGCCGCCCTCCACCTCGTTGACAATCAGCCACTCGACAAGCGAGAGGGGATAGCTCCGGATTTCCTCGCGGCAGGGCGCGGCGTTGAAGGCGATACGGAGGCCCTTTGCCGCAGCCTGCTTCATGATGTAGGGAATATTGTTGATTTCGTTCTGCAGGACCAGGATATCTCCGGCGCTAAAGTGCGCGAGAAGCTCGTCCACATAGGCTTCGGTGAACTGCTGGTTGGTGCCGCCGTAGAGAATGATGCAGTTCTGGCCGCTGCGGTCCACCTGAATGACGGCGTGGCCGTTTGCGCCCTCGCCCGGCCGCATCAGGCTGACGTCCACGCCCCGGGCCCGGAGCTTTTCCACCAGAAACAGCCCCTCCTGCCCGTAAAGGCCCGCGTGGAAGGTGAAAAGCCCCGCGCGCGCGAGCGCAACGGACTGGTTCAGCCCCTTTCCGCCGCAGCCGATGGTAAGCCGGCGGCAGGCGTTTGTTTCGCCGGGGCGGATAAAATGCTCCATCTGATACACATAGTCGATGTTCACGGAACCGATGTTCAAAACCTTCATGTTCTGCACGCTCCTGTCGGTGTGGTCTTCGGCTCTATTATAATGCGTGCGGGGAAAACCTGCAAGTGCCAGGACCGGAAATCAGACCAGGTGCAGCAGCGCCAGCGTCAGCGCGCAGATTTTCAGCCACAGGGAAAAGCCGCGCCTTCGGAAAAGAAGCGTCCGCCCCGCCAGAACGCAGCCCAGGCTCAGCGCGAAGATCATCCACATGGACTGCAGGCGCTTCGGCGTAAAGCCGTAGATGGAGATATAGAGCGTGAGCTTGGAGAGCGCGACGGCGGCAAACAGCAGGCTCTGCGCCAGCAGGACCAGCAGCATGACGCCAAGCGCTTTTTTTCGCCCGGAGGGGACCTGGCGGCAGGCCGTGATGAGGAAGAAGAGCGCAAAGTTTACCGCCATGACCCGGCAGAGCTCAAAAAAGCCCTGGCGCGCATAGGCTGCGGCGGAGAAGCCCGCAGGAAGCGTTCCGGAGAACGCACCGAACAGGTAGCGTCCCTGGACGGCAAAGAAGACAAGGTAGACCGCCGTGAACACGCCGAGAATCGCAAGGCAGACGCCGTCCGGAAGCTGGTGCAGGCGGGAAAGGCGCGCCTCGGCGCGCGCGCCCTGCGCCAGAAGCTCTGCAGGCGCCTTCCGGTTAAGCCCGGCAAGAAGGCCGAAGACGTATGCGCCCACAGGCAGGCTGAGCATCAGCCGAAGCAGGAACGTCCAGCCCTCAAAATGAATTGAAAACACAGAGCGGAGGGAGGAAAAGAGCGCCGCGAAGGCGTCGTCCGCGCTGGAGAGGCTTCCGATGGCGACGGCAAGAAGCACAGCTGCGGCCAGAATGACCGGCACACAGACAGCCGCCCGTGCGCGGCCCTTTTTTGCAGGCTCTGCCTCGCGCGGCGCGCGGCAGAGCGCGCAGCGGATGCGGAGAAAGAAATTTCCAAACGGCACAAGCAGCAGCGCGTTTGCCGCGTCCAGCGGCGCAAGCCAGCCGTTCCGGTTCAGCTGCAGCCGTCCGGAGCGCTCCACAGCCCAGACGATCGCGAAGACGTGCAGAATCAGCAGCGACAGGAAAAACGGTACGGCATGCTCCGGATGACCGTCCACCTTGAGAAAGGAAAAGTTTGTTTCGCCCTGAACGGCCAGGCAGACGAGAACCGTCAGCGTGCAGAAAAGCCAGAGTACGCTCGCCTTTGACCTTGGCGCTGCGCGGAACAGGTACGCACCCAGCGCAAAAAAGCCCAGCGCGAAGGCAAGCATCCAGAGCATCGGGTGGTAGGAATCTGTCAGGGCCACCGCGTAGCAGAAGGCCATGGGATAGGCGCACAGCGCGGCGATTTTTTCTGTTTTCGAGGCGGAAAAGGGCGGCTTTTGCGGTAAAATGGGCGCAGAGGGCTGCGCCTCGCCGCTCTGGGCGGCGCGGAAGGATTCGTCCATGTTCAGTCCTCCTTATATTCCAGCAGATCTCCCGGCTGGCACTGCAGCTCCCGGCACAGCGCCATCAGCGTGGAGAAACGGATGGCCTTGGCCTTGTTGTTCTTGAGGATGGAAAGATTTGCGGGCGTGATGCCGATGCGCTCGGCAAGCTCACCGGCGGAAATCTTCCGTTTGGCCATCATGACGTCAAGATTGATGATGATTTCCATAGGCCGCCCTCTCAGACCGTGAAGTCCAGCTCAGACTTCATGGAGATGGCCTCGGCAAAAATGTTTTTGACGATCCGCACAATGAGCGCCATGAAGCCCGCCGCCACGCCCAGCGCAGCGAAGGGCAGATAGTATGCGCAGCTGAGCAGGCACAGCGCGCCCGCGCCCACGCAGTCCCAGCTGACCGCGCGCAGAAGGCGGACGTTTTCCGCCTCAAATACGCGCTGCGCCCGCAGGTTCCGCAGCAGCCTCCATAAATGCGCCAGAAGAAGCCAGCCAAACACGCTGCACAGGTAAATTGTGACCATCATGCACACGCCAAGCTGCCACGGCATCCCGCGAAGGCGCGTGAACCAGCCGACAGCCCAGTAGCAGCCGATATCCAGCGCCAGCAGGCACGCGGCAAACAGCCCGATGCAGCATTGGGACAGGACAATGGAGCGGTCCTTATTCCAGTTCAAAGCCGTCACATCCTTTCTGCTGCCAGTGTAGCAGGAGAAACATTGAATGTCAAGAATTTTTTATCGAAAAACGATAAAAAATTCACGAGGAACAGAACGAGCAGAAATGGGAACTCCGGCGGCGCGTCCGCACGCAACCGGCGGTTGAGACGCACGGACAAAGCGGAGCTCAACCTGCGGTTGAGAGAAAAATGCAAAAATCAACCAATATTTGATTGCTTTTCCGGAAAAGCGCGCATATGATATGACCATAAGTTGCGGCAACAAAAAAGAATGCATAATGCATGGAGGTCAGAATATGAAAGACTTTTCAGAACGTATCGGCACGGCACGCAGAGAAGCGGCCATGACGCAGGAGCAGCTGGCGCAGGAGCTTGGCGTGAGCGCGCAGGCCGTCAGCAAATGGGAAAACGGGCAGAGCTACCCAGATATTACGCTGCTGCCAAAGCTGGCGGCGCTGTTCCGCTGCAGCGTGGACGAGCTGCTGGGCTGCGGCGGCGCGGCGGACGGAGAAGCGCGCAGCGAGCTCCGGCTTCCCTGGGCGGACGATCCCGGGACACTTCACGCGGTGCTCTTTGCCGGGCACACGCTCATCGGCGCGCAGGACGTGACAAACTGCCCGGAAGCCAGCCGGATCAGCTTCGAATACGAGGGCGAGGCGCTTTCCATTCAGTCCGTGTTTTCCGTGCAGTGCGACAGCGTACAGGGCGATGTGAAGGCGGGCGGCGGCGTCACGTGCGACAGCATCGGCGGAAGCGTCCAGGCGGGCGGCGGCGTCAACTGCGACAGCGTCGGCGGAAGCGTGGAGGCGGGCGGCGGCGTCAACTGCGACGATGTCGCGGGCAACGTCGCCGCAAGCGGCAGCGTGACCTGCGGGGACGTCGGCGGAAGCGTCCAGGCGGGCGGATCGCTGAGCTGCGGCCAGGTGCAAAAAAACGCGGCCTGCGGCGGCGCGGCGGAAGGCTTTCGCTTTGAAGCGGGCGCGGGCCGCCGCAGCAGACGCCAGAGCTTTCATATTGACAGCCCGGAGCTGGAGCGCTCCGTCGGCGCGTTCAGCAGAAAAATCAGCGAGCTCGGGCGGCAGCTCGGCGATGAATTCGGCCGCGCGTTTACAGAGAATACGCAGTCCGAAGCGGAGAAGCCGCAGCAAGAGCCTGCGCCGCCGGCCTCTGAGGAAAACCGGTAAAGCGGCGGCCTCCGGCAAAAACAGAAAAATTTTTGGCAAAACAGTTGAGTCTTTTCCGCTTTCGTTGTATAATCCAAAATAGAATATTGCGGTAAACCGCAGCTATGGAGGGATCAGCAAGCTATGTTTACAAAACTGCTTGACGCACTGAAGGCCACGCGCCGTACAATTGTCTTTACCGAGGGCCCCGACGCCCGTATTCTGGAGGCCGCGGACCGTCTTCTGAAGGAAAACCTGATGGACGTCATTCTCATCGGCAATGAGGCCGAGGTCAAGGCTGCCGCGGAAAAGGGCGGCTTCTGCATCTGCAGGGCGCAGATCATCGATCCGGCCGCCTATGCCGGCATGGATGAGATGGTCGCGAAGATGGTGGAGCTCCGCAAGGGCAAGATGAGCGAGGAAGAGTGCCGCGCGGCGCTTTCCAAGGGCAACTACTTCGGCACCATGCTCGTGAAGCTGGGCAAGGCCGACGCGCTTCTGGGCGGCGCGACCTACTCCACCGCCGATACGGTCCGTCCGGCGCTGCAGCTGGTCAAGACGAAGAAGGGTGCGCATCTGGTCTCCTCCTCCTTCATCCTGTTCCGGAAGGACAAGGACGGCAACGACGAGAAGTACTGCATGGGCGACTGCGCCATCAACATCGACTATCCCGACACGCTCGACAAGACCACCGGCGAGATCGTCTTCTCCGGCGCGCAGAAGCTGGCGGAGGTTGCCGTTGAGTCTGCGCGTACGGCGGCCTTCTTCGGCATTGATCCGAAGGTTGCGCTGCTGTCCTTCTCCACGAAGGGCTCCGGCAAGGGCGGCACGGTGAAGCTCAGCCACGACGCGACCATCGAAGCGCAGAAGCTTGCCCCCGAGCTTGCCATCGATGGCGAAATGCAGTTTGACGCGGCGGTGTCTCCCGTTGTCGGCCAGCTGAAGTTCCCCGGCTCCAAGGTTGCGGGCTATGCCAACACCTTTATCTTCCCGTGCATCGAGGCGGGCAACATCGGCTATAAGATTGCGCAGAGGCTGGGCGGCTTTGAGGCCTACGGCCCGATTCTGCAGGGTCTGAACGCGCCCATCAACGACCTTTCCCGCGGCTGCAATGCCGACGAGGTCTATAAGATGGCCATCATCACGGCCGGTATGGCCTGAGCCGGTCCTGCACACGCCTGAAAAGCTTATGGGGATGCCGCGCGGCGGCATCCCCGATTTTGCCCTTTCTGGAGGAACGCAATGAAATGGAGTAAATATCTTGGTGACAGAACCTTCTGGCGCGTGACGCTTGCGCTGGCCGTCCCGGTGGCGCTGCAGAATGTGCTGACAAGCTCCTTCCAGCTGGTTGATACTATGATGGTTTCAAGGCTGGGGGACGTGGCGCTCTCGTCCGTCGGTATGGCCGCGCAATGGGGCTGGCTGTGCGGAATTGTCGGCTTTGGCCTGAGCTCCGGCATGAGCGTCTTTATCTCGCAGTATTGGGGCGTCAAGGACCTCAAGGGTATCCGGCGTGTGCTCGGAATGGGCGTTCTGACGTGCCTGGCGATTTCCCTGGCATTTTTGCTGACGGCAAGGCTGGCACCGCGGTGGGTGCTGGGCCTGTTCAATGAGGACGAGGCGGTCATTGCCTCAGGATGTGAGTATCTGCGCATTGTCTGCTATTCCTATCCGGCGGTTGCACTGACCGGCGTTTTGTGTACGGTGCTGCGCAACACGGAGCATGTCCGGCTGCCGCTTTACGTGTCGGTTGTGACCACGATTGCAAACGCCTTTGTGGACTACGGCCTGATTTTCGGCGCGTTCGGCATGCCGCGGCTCGGCATTGCCGGCGCGGCGCTGGCGACGTGCATTTCCTCCTGGCTGGGGCCGGCGCTGATTCTGCTGTTTTCCTGCTTTGAAAAGAACCTGCTGATCGGCCCGGTGCGGGAGCTGTTTGCGTTCGGGCTCAGGAATCTCGGCATTTTCTATGGCCGTGCGATGCCGGTGGTTCTGAATGAGGGGCTCTGGGCGCTCGGCATGATGATCATCAACATGATCTATGCGAACCTCGGCTATGAGTACTACGCGGGCATGACCATTTTCAAGACCTTCTCGGAGCTTGCGTTCTCGTTCTATGTCGGCATGTGCAATTCGTGCGTCATCATGGTCGGCAAGTCCATCGGGCAGGGGAAAATCCGCCGGGGTGTGGACGACGCCATGCGCTTTGCCGTCCTGATTCCGCTGATGGGGCTTGTGATCGGCGGGGTGATGGTCCTGCTGCGCCATCCGCTGATCTCCATTTTCTCCACCGGCAGCAGTCTGTCCCAGCTGACGTTGGACACGGCGCTGGCGGTTACGGTGTTCTGCTCGCTGGAGACCTGCTTCCGCAACGTCTCGTATGTACAGGTTGTGGGGGTATTCCGCTCCGGCGGCGACACGCTCTGCGGTATGATCTACGATATGACAAGCCTGTGGCTCATTGCCATTCCGCTGACCTATCTGGCCGCGAACGTTCTGAAGCTGCCGTTCATCGCGGTGGTGGCGGTTGCGTATCTGGCGGAGGATATTCCAAAATGTATCGAGTGCATCTGCCATTTCCTGAGCTTCAAGTGGCTCCGTCCGGTTACTGAGGAGGGGCGCGCCGGCCTTGCCGCCTATCTGCAGAAAGAGGACTAAAATCAGCCGCCAGTCTCAAACAGAGGCTGGCGGCTGCGGTTATTTTTCCTTATAATAGAGCATGCAGTGGCAGTAGCCTTCGAAATTAGGGTCCTTGATCTGCCTGCGGAACTCCTCGCACATACATTTGTTTTCCTCGGTCCGCGCGAGCCGGCACGGGCAGTAGCCGCCGGTGCGGGCCAGCCCGTCCTTGATTTTTTTCACGATTGCCTCGTCCGGATTGAGTCTGACCTTCAAAGCGCCGCCTCCAGCTCCTGCCGGAGCGCGTCCTTCTCCCGGTAGCCGACCAGACGCTTGACAACCGTGCCGTTTTTGACCAGCAGCAGCGTCGGAATGGACTCCACGCCGTATTCTATGGCCAGCTCTCGCTGCTCATCCACATCGGCCTTGCAGAACTTGTACTGCGGAAGCTCGCGGTCCAGCTCCTCCACGATGGGCGAGAGCATCATGCACGGGCCGCACCAGCCGGCCCAGAAGTCGACAATGGCGGGAGTTTTGCTGCTCAGAACCTCCTGCGCGAAATTTTCCTTGGTAATGACCGTCATGACACAGGTCCTCCTGACGTTTTTATTTTAGGGCAACGCCGCACAATTGCGCCGACGCGCTTCGGCGGATCTTTTCCGCCAATTCTTCGGTTTGAGAAGTTTGAAATACATACAGTATTCCTGCACTTTTCGAACCTTGACTTGACGAAAAATCTCTCGTCGAATCTGCTTGCCGAATTGTACGGCGTTGCCTTAGTATATCACGGATTTGTGAAGAAATCATGGCCAGAGCAAAAATTTCGCCGCTCTGCCGGGCGGGCAGAGCGGCGGTGAAGTCAGCTCACGGTTTCCGACAGCTCGAGGCCGGGATTGCGCTTGAGAATATAGTCGATGGACCAGAGCGAGGCGAAGACCAGAAGGCTCCTTCCGCGGTAATCCTCCAGAAGCTCCGCGTCGGAGGTCAGGTTCAGCTCCTTGAGGTCTGTGACCGGCGCGGCGGTGATGAAGCGCAGCTGCTCGTACGGCAGACCCTCCATCCGCAGCTCCACGCCGTATTCCGCGCGCATGCGGTACTGGAAGACGTCAAACTGCAGCGTGCCGACCACGCCGACAATGACCTCCTCCATGCCGGAGTTCGGCACCTTGAAGATCTGAATGGCGCCCTCCTGCGCAATTTGCTCCGTGCCCTTGATGAACTGCTTGCGCTTCATGGAATCCTTGGGGCTTACGCGGCAGAAGTGCTCGGGCGCAAAGGTCGGGATGCCGCCGAAGCGGAATTTTTTGCCGGGGGTGCAGATGGTATCGCCGATGGAGAAGACGCCGGGATCGAAAACGCCGATGATATCGCCGGCGTAGGCCTCGTCCACAATTTCACGCTCGGAGGCCATGAGCTGCTGCGGCTGGGAAAGGCGCATTTTCTTTCCGCCCTGCACGTGGTAGTATTCCGCGTCGCGCACGAACCTGCCGGAGCAGATGCGCATGAACGCCAGCCGGTCCCGGTGGGCCTTGTTCATATTGGCCTGAATTTTAAAGACAAAGGCGGAAAAATCGGGGCTGAAGGTGTCGATCACGCCGCAGTCGGCCTCGCGCGCAAGGGGGCTGGGCGTCATGCGCAAAAACTCCTCCAGAAACGGCTCCACGCCGAAGTTGGTCAGCGCCGAGCCGAAGAAGACCGGCGAAAGCGCGCCTCTGCGGACCTCGTCCATGTCAAATTCGCGCCCTGCGCCCAGAAGCTCCACGTCCTCCTGAAGCTGGGCGTGCTTTTTCTCGCCCAGAAGCTTGGCGACCTGCGCGTCGTCCAGGGAGATTTCCAGCTTTTCCGCCCGGCTTTTGCCGGATACGCCGGAGAAGAGCAGCAGCTGCCCCGCGCGCCGGTCGTACACGCCCCTGAACTCCTTGCCGGAGCCGATGGGCCAGTTGCAGGCGTAGGTTTCAATGCCGAGCTCGTTTTCCAGCTCGTCCAGCAGGTCGAACGGGTCCTTGCTTTCCCGGTCCATCTTGTTGACGAAGGTGAAAATCGGGATATGGCGCATGGCGCAGACCTTGAAAAGCTTCCGGGTCTGCGGCTCGACGCCCTTGGCCCCGTCGATGACCATAACGGCGGAGTCCGCGGCCATCAGCGTACGGTAGGTGTCCTCGGAGAAGTCCTGGTGGCCGGGCGTATCGAGAATGTTGATGCAGAAGCCCTCGTACTGGAACTGCATGACCGACGAGGTCACGGAGATGCCGCGCTGCTTTTCAATCTCCATCCAGTCGGAAACGGCGGCGCGGGAATTCTTTTTGCCCTTGACCGCGCCGGCCTGCGCGATGGCCCCGCCGTAGAGCAGGAATTTTTCCGTCAGCGTTGTTTTGCCGGCGTCCGGATGCGAAATAATCGCAAAGGTTCTGCGCCGGGAAATTTCTTCTTTGAGCGTCGCCATGTAAATACCTCCAGAGTCAGATTCAGCTTCGGGTGCGGTCGATTCCTACATGGGTGACCCTCCTCAGATTTGTTCATAACCAATTTAGTTTACCACAGCTATGCGGAGAATACAAGCGTTTATGCCAAAAAAGGGCGCGTTCAGAGTGAACGCGCCCGGGACCGTCGAAAAACTATGATATGCAGCTCTGCAGCTGAGCAGCGGGGGTAGTGTGAAGGGGGCAAAAAGCCCCCTTCGCGTTCAATCAGGCGGTTTTCTGGACTTTTTGAAGTTCAGAAAACCGGGCTCAGCGGGGCGAAAAGACTGTTTCGACACGCTGGGCGCGGTCACTCTGAACGCGCCCATGGAACGTATGCTCAGGCCTCTGGGTCGAAGGTTTCAAAGATCGGGATGCTTCCGGCGGCCTCGGCCTGGCGGAGATCTTCGCGGCTGCGGAGCGTCCAGCTGACCTCCTGCGCGCCCCAGAGCGAGACGGCAAGGCGCGGACTCAGCCGCCTGCGGTCCTCAAAGCGGTAGGCGATGAAATCCGGAACCGTCAGGAAGTTCAGAAGCAGATTTCCCGCCGCAAAGCGCTCCAGCGCGTTCGGAAGCTCCTGCTTGGTAAAGCGCGTGGACAGCTGGCCCCGGCAGATCTGCGGGCGGAGCTTTCTGACGTCCCGTACGGCGAAGGGATCGAAGGATTCGATGCAGAATTCTCCCTCGTAGCGGTCCAGCCGCTCACAGACGGCTTTGGAGAGCGCGTAGTGGTTGCCGTTTGCGGTTTTCAGCTCGATGATCAGAGGCGTGGCGTGCTCGAAGAGGGCCAGAACCTCGTCGAAAAGCGGAACGGGCTCGTCCGTGCCCTCCAGACGAAGCTTCCGGAGCTCTTCCAGCGTCAGATCCTCGATGTTTCCGTCCACATTTGCGCAGCGGCGCAGCGCGGAATCGTGAAACACGGCGAGCGTGCCGTCCTTCAGAAGATGCACGTCGAGCTCCGCGCCCCAGCCGTGCTCGATGGCGCGGCGGAAGGCCGGGAGGCTGTTTTCCGGAATCTGCGGCTTATCGTGATAGCCGCGGTGCGCATAGCGGTAGGCCTTCAGCAGCGCCCACTTCGGGTGCCGGCTCCGGCAGCGGAGCGCGAGCAGATACAAAAGCAGCAGCGCAAGGAGAATCAAAGCGGCAGCCTGCACAAAATCAGATCCTTTCTTATTTCCGCTCAGTCGTCCATATCCTCAAAGGCCGCAAGGCCTTTTTTTCCGGCGGCCTTGCTGTCGCCGTGGCGGACGAAGAGCATGGTGACAAAGCTCATGGCCACAAAGAACGCAGCGTAGGGGAAGAGCACGCGGTAGTCGATTTTCTGCATGAGCGTGCCGGCCAGCATCGGCGTAATGACCTGCGCGGCCATGGAGGCGGTATAGTAATAGCCGGTGAACTTGCCAATGTCCGAGCCCTTGCACATCTCAACGACCATCGGCAGAGAGTTGACGTTGATGGCGGCCCAGGCGAGGCCCACGAGCGCGAAGACCACGAACATGACGAGGTTGATGCTGCTGTAGAGCGTGGTCAGCACATAGCCGAGCGCGAAGCAGACCGTCAGCAGGACGACGCCGAACTGGATGGTGCGCTTGCGGCCGATTTTTGCGGCCAGTGCGCCGATGGGGATGTACGAGACGATCGCGCCGGCCGTCGCAATCAGAAGGCAGCGGGACGCGCCGCCCAGCCCCTGACCCATGACCTGGTCGACGTAGGTGGAAAACCAGGTGGTTACGCCGTTGTAGCCGATGAACCAGAGCGCAATGGAGGCCAGCAGAAAGCCAAGGCTCCGCCGGACCGGCGCGGGCAGGACCTCGTGGCCGCTGCCGTCGCTTTCGGCAAGGTTCCATTCCGGGTGCGCCTGCTCCAGGGCCTGGTTTTCCGCGGTCAGCTTCGGTTCCTTCACCGTCAGGAACAGGACGCCGACCGAGACGAACATGACCGCCGAAACCACCAGGAACAGCGGCTGATAGTTAAAATGCGCGGAGGCGCTGACCTGCGTCGTGGGGCAGAGCACCGCCGCCACCGCCAGGTACAGCATGCCGCCGACCGCGCCCATGAGGTTGATGATGGCGTTTGCGCGCGAGCGAAGGGGCTTCGGCGTCACGTCCGGCATCAGCGCGACAGCGGGGGCGCGGTAGGTGCCCATGGCGATGAGAAGAAGCCCCAGCACAATGACGAAGGAGGCAAGCTTCAAAGAGCTGGGCTGGGCGGAATAGCTGTTGTCCAGCAGCGGCAGGAGGTTCATCAGAATCACGGCGCAGCCCGTGCCGAAGAGAATAAAGGGCATGCGTTTGCCGAGCCTTGTATGGGTCCGGTCGGAAAGAGAGCCGAAGAACGGAAGCAGGAACAGGGCGAGAATGTTGTCCGCCGCCATGATCGCGCCGGAGAAGGTTTCATTCAGATGGAAGGTCTTTGTAAGAATCAGGGGAATGACCGTGTCGTACATCTGCCAGAAGGCGCAGATGGACAAAAAGGCCAGGCCGACAAGAATCGTTCGC
>CAKUHJ010000005.1 GCA_934655935.1 uncultured Oscillospiraceae bacterium
GGCCCGGACGGGGTCTCCCCTCGCTCACGAATGCACGTTCATATCCGCCTCCTGCGTCCGCTTGCAGCCGGCGGCGGACGCTCTCTGAAGGAGGTTCGGGATATTACTCTTTTCGGTCGTCGCGATATGAAATTTTTAACACGGACATCATACCATCCGCCAGGGAAAAAGTCAAGTCTGCGGATTTTAAAGGCCCAGAATATCCCAGTTTTTATAGAAATACTCCACGCCAGAATAAAGGGTCGTGACCAGAATCACAATCGAGGCCACGGTATCTAGGGTCGGGACGTTGGGAATGGCCATCATGGCAATCAGGCCGACCATGGTGCAGCTCGTCTTGATTTTTCCGCTCCAGCCGGCGGCGATCACCCGCCCGTTGTTCGCCGCGACCAGACGCAGGCCCGTGATGGCGAACTCACGCGCAATGACAATAAACACAATCCAGGAGGCCATTCTGCCGCAGCCGGTAAAGATGATCATGCAGGCTGTGACAAGAAGCTTATCGGCCAGCGGGTCGAGGAATTTTCCAAAATCCGTCACCTGGTTATAGTGCCGTGCGATATAGCCGTCTGCAAAGTCGCTGACGCAGGCAATCACATAGACCGCCAGCGCAGCCCAGCGCAGCCAGGAAAGCGCGTCCGGGGAAAGGCTCAGCAGCATGAGCACCATGTATACCGGGATCAGCGCGACGCGTACGAGCGTGATTTTACTTGCTGTTGTCATGAATATCTTCCTCCAAAACACCGACCAGCTCTCCATCATATGTATCCGTTACGCGGACGTTCACAAACGAGCCGGTTCTGATATGCGATTCCGCCGTAAACCAGATTCTCCCGTCGATATCCGGGGAATCGGCGAAGGTTCTTCCGTAGTAGCTCTGCTCGTCCGGGTCATAGCCCTCGCAGAGCACCTGCATCACGGCGTCGATGCAGCGGTCATTGTACTCGTCCATAATTCTGGACTGCAGCTCCTCGATGCGCTCCTTGCGCGCAAGGGCAATCTCACTGTCCGGATATTCCATCTGGGCCGCGCGCGTTCCTTCCTCCGGCGAGAAGGCAAAGACGCCGACGCGCTCAAGCCGGAACTCCTTCAGAAATTCGCAGAGCTCTTCAAATTCCGCCTCGCCCTCGCCGGGAAGGCCTGTAATCAGGCTCGTCCTGAGTACCAGGCCGGGAATTCTCCGGCGGAGCTTGGTCAGAAGCGCCCGGACATATGCGCTGTTTCCGCGGCGGTTCATCCGGCGCAGGATGCCGTCGTTGATATGCTGGAGCGGAATGTCGAGATATTTTACAATCTTCGGCTCGTTTGCCAGCACGTCAATGAGCTCCTCCGACATTTCGTCCGGATAAAGATAATGAACCCGGATCCAGACAAGGCCGTCGATGCGGCAGAGCCTTCTCAGAAGCTCGGCAAGCTTTCGCTCGCCGTACAGATCAAGCCCGTAGCGGCTGGTGTCCTGCGCAACGATGATCAGCTCCTTCACACCGTCTTTTGCAAGGCATTCCGCCTCCTGTACAAGCTCCTCCAGCGGCCGGCTGCGGAGCTTGCCGCGCAGCGTGGGGATGATGCAGTAGGCGCAGTGGTTGTCGCAGCCCTCGGCAATTTTCAGGTAGGCGTAGTATTCCGGCGTTGTGAGAATGCGCTGGGGCTCCGCCTGCGGCGCGTTGATATCGTCAAAGCGCCGGTAAACCACGCCTGAGAGCACCTGCCGCACAGCGTTTACAATGTCGTAATACGAGCCCGTGCCGAGAATGCCGTCCACCTCCGGAAGCTCGTTCAGGATTTCCTCCTGATAGCGCTGCGCAAGGCAGCCCGTCACGAGAATCTTGCCGACGCGGCCCTCCTGCTTGAGCGCCGCCATCGCCAGAATGTTGTCGATCGCCTCTGTTTTTGCGGACTCAATAAAGCCGCAGGTGTTGATGATGACAAGATCGGCGCCGTCCGGGTCCGCCTGAATCTCATATCCGGCCTGACGGAGCAGATAGAGCATCTGCTCTGCGTTGACCTGATTTTTGGCGCAGCCAAGGCTGATCATGCCTATGCTATGGGTCATGAATAATCCTCCAAATCCGTATCCGCCTCCGACTCCATATCCGCAAGCACGCGCCGAAGGCCCTTCTGAATGTCCGCATAGCTGTGGCCGCGCCGCAAAAGCGCGTCCACGGCCCGCCTTACAGCTTTTTCATCAGGCGCTCCAGCGCGAAAGCGCTGAGCAAGGAAACGGTCAATCGCCTCATCCATTTCGGGAATCTGCGCAAGTGCTTCCTCCCAGTATTCATGAGGAATCCCCTTTTCGTACAGAATATTCTGAATCCGGCTTCTGCCGTAGCCCTTGCGCACCGCGCCGAGCACAAGCTGACAGGCGGTCCGCCGGTCGTCCAGGAGCTGCAGCTCCTGCAGCCACTGCGCCGCTTCCTGCGCGTCCTCCGCGCTCTGCCCTTTTCTGACGAGCCGCCTCTGAAGCTCCTGCACAGAAACGTCGCTGGCCGCCGTGATGCGCACAGCGCGCTCCTTTGCCGCGGCCTTCGCGGCAGCCGCCTCCAGCGCGGAAAGCTGCTGTTCGGAAAGCTCCAGCCCCGGATGCAGGGAAAAATCCACCGCCAGCCACGCCGGAATTTTCCGGGCGCTGCCGTCCTCCAGCTCCAGGCGGAGCTTTCCCGTCTGGCCGAGCGGCTTCATGGTAAGCAGGCGCATCAGTCGTCGTTAAAATCGTCCGCGCTGACGCTCACGGGCTTCGCCGCCGGCTGCGCCGGCGGGCGGCCGTGCACGCCCTGCAGCTTCCACATATTATCGCGGACCTGCTGCTCCACCTGGTCTGCAATGTCCGCATGGTCCATCAGATACTGCTTGACGCTGTCGCGGCCCTGGCCGATCCGCTCCTCGCCCATGGAGAACCAGCTGCCGCTCTTCTGGATAATGTCCAGCTGAACCGCCAGGTCCACAAGCTCGCCCCATTTGGAAATGCCCTCGCCGTACATGATGTCGAAATAGGCCTCCTTGAAGGGCGGGGCGACCTTGTTCTTTACGATCTTTGCGCGCGTGCGGTTGCCGACGATTTCGCTGCCGTTCTTGATGGCCTCCGTGCGGCGGATATCGATGCGCACGGAAGCATAGAACTTCAGCGCGTTGCCGCCGGTCGTCGTCTCGGGATTGCCGTACATGACGCCGATTTTCATACGCAGCTGGTTGATGAAAATCACCACGCAGTTGGTTCTTGAAATATTGCCGGCAAGCTTCCGAAGCGCCTGCGACATCAGCCGCGCCTGCAGGCCGACGAAGGTGTCGCCCATTTCGCCCTCGATTTCCGCGCGCGGCGTAAGCGCTGCGACGGAGTCGACCACGACGACGTCCACCGCGCCCGAGCGCACCAGCGCGTCGGTAATCTCCAGCGCCTGCTCGCCGGTGTCCGGCTGGGAAACCAGCATGGAATCAATATCCACACCGATGCGCGCGGCATAATCCGGGTCAAGCGCATGCTCGGCGTCCACAAACGCGACCTCGCCGCCGCGCTTCTGCGCCTGCGCGACGATGTGCAGTGCAAGCGTCGTCTTGCCGGAGGATTCCGGCCCGTAGATTTCAATGATCCGGCCCTTCGGAACGCCGCCGATGCCGAGCGCCGCATCCAGGGCCAGAGAGCCTGTCGGAATTGCGTCGACCGTCATTTCCGGACGGTCGCCCAGGCGCATGACCGCGCCCTTGCCGAAATTCTTTTCAATCTGCTTGATTGCAGTCTCCAGCGCCTGCTTTCTGTCGTTGTTGGCGCCGGCGTCTGCCGGCCGTTTCTTTTCCATCGTCCCCATACCTTTCTATCGCTTTCTGGCTGTATCTTTCATTTTTTCTATCATAGCACAAGCTGCAGGAAAAATCAAACGTTTGTTTTATTCTTCAGGAACCCTTGCGCGCACGGCGCGGAGGACGCCGTGGTAATCCTTCCGGAAGACAATTTCGTGAAGCCCAGTCTGCTCCAGAAGCGCGCCGACCGCCGCCTGCTGGCCGAGTCCGAATTCAAGGCAGACTGCGCCGCCCGGCTTCAGAACAGAAAGATAGTTCTTCAGGATTGCGCGGTAAAAGTCGAGGCCGTCCTCTCCGCCGCACAGCGCCAGCGACGGCTCGTAATTGCGCACGGAGACGGGAAGCTGCTCCATTTCCGCCTGCGTGACATAGGGCGGGTTTGAAACAAGCAGATCAAATTTTCCGAGGAACGGCGCGGCCGGCCGCCTGGCGTCCGCCTGAAAAACCGTTGCACGGGTGGACAGATGCAGGGACGCGGCGTTCTCCCGCGCAATTTTCAGGGCCTCCGGCGATATGTCCGCCAGCGTCGCCCGCGCCTGCGGATAGCGGCTGGCAAGCGCAAGGCCGATGCAGCCGGAGCCCGTGCAAAGGTCCAGCACGCGCTGGGGCGCGGGAATTGTGCGCAGCGCCTCCAACGCGAGCTCCGTTACGGCCATGGTGTCGTCCCGCGGAATCAGAACGTCCGGCGTCACGCGGAGCGTCAGCCCGCAGAAGCTTGCGCTTCCGACCACATAGGCAAGCGGCTCGCCCTGGAGCATACGCGCGATGCAGGCGTCCATCGCCTGCTCCAGCGCCTCGGTTGCGTAAAGCTCCCAGTCCGTCAGGATTTTCTCCGGCGTTTTCCCGCTGAGCCAGGCAAGAAGCTCCCGCGCCTCGGAGGAGGCGTCGTCCCCGTCCATGGGCCGAAGCGCCTTGCGCGCCTGAAGATAGAGCTCGCCGTATTTTTTTACCATCGGTCCGCGCCTTTCTCCTCCGGAAGCACCAGCTTCAGGGCCTCCAGGCCGACCTCCAGCATGGAATCGTCCGGCTCGTTGGTGGTAAAGCGCTGGAACCACATGCCGGGCGCGCTCAGCGCGCGCGTCAGCCAGTTATCGTGCCGGCCGACCATGCGGTTGAACTCGTAGCTGATGGCCACGACCACCGGCAGCATGGCAATCCGGCTGAGCATGCGCAGAAAGACATTGCTGACCGGGAAAACCGCGCTCATCAGCGCCGTAACCAGAATGGAGATCGTAATCACGACAAACAGGAAGCTGGTTCCGCAGCGCGGATGCAGCCGCGTCATGCCCCGCGCGTTTTCCACTGTCAGCGGCAGCTGCGCCTCGTAGCAGCGGATGGTCTTGTGCTCTGCGCCGTGGTAGGAAAATACGCGGCGCATATCCTTCATTCTGGATACCAGAATCATATAGGCCATAAAGATGGCAATCCGGACCAGACCCTCCAGAAGGCTCCGCAGCACGGCGCTGTGCACCCGGAACAGGCCCGAGATCAGCGCCGGCAGCAGGAAAAACAGCGCGACCGAAAATACGACGCCAAGAAACACAGAGAACGAGACGACCGCCTTTTCCATTTTCTCGCTGCCCAGCTTCTTTTCAAGCCAGGCCTCAAATTTTGACGGCTCCGCGTTCTCTTCCTCCGGGAAGAAATCCGCCGAATACATCAGCGCCTTCACGCCGTTCACCATGGAAGAGCCAAAGCCCACGACGCCGCGAATGAGCGGCCAGGTCAGAATGCCCGTCCGCTTTTTGACCGGCATAACCTTCGTGTGCAGGCCCTCCGGCGTGCGGATGACAATTGCGCGCTTATCCGGCCCCTGCATCAGAATGCCCTCAATCAGCGCCTGCCCGCCGATCAGCGTTTTGAATTTTTCCTGACACTCCGGCGTCTGCCGGCATGCTTCTTTTTTCATTGCGTTCCTCTATTCCTCCCCCGCGGGGATTCTGATTGTCACAAGCAGTCCGCCGCCCGGCGCATTTTCCAGCCCCAGACTTCCGCCGTGCATGCTTACAATTTCCTCGCACACCGCAAGCCCGATTCCGTTTCCGCGGGCCTTGGAGCTGCCCTTATAAAACTTCATTTTTACGTGCGGAAGCTCCTCCTCCGCAATCCCGGGGCCATAGTCCCGGATGCGCACGACGGCCTGCCCGTCCTCCCAGGAAATGGAGGCGTCGATGCGCTTGCCCTCGCCGCCGTGCTTGGCGGCGTTGTCCAGAATGTTCAGAAAGACCTGCCGCAGCCGCGCCACGTCGCAGGGAAGCTCCGGAATTTCCTCCTCGCAGCCGTCGTAGCAGAGCCGGATTCCCTCCTGCTGGAGACGGCTTGCGTACATGAAAACCGTATCCTCAAACGCGGACAGGAGATCAGCCTTCGCGATATTCAGCGTAAACCTGCCGTCCTGCATGCGGGTAAAGGCCAGCAGCTCCTCCACCATATCGGTCAGGCGCCTGGCCTCCTGCCGGATGATCAGCACGCCCCTTCTCGTGGGCGCATCGAGATTGTCGCTTGCAAGGAGCGTTTCGCCCCAGCCCGAGATGGCGGTCAGCGGCGTACGCAGCTCGTGCGAGACAGAGGAGATGAATTCCGACTGGGTTTTCTCCGCCTGGCTGATTTTTACCGACATGTCGTTGATGGTATCGGCCAGCTCGCCGATTTCATCGTCATATTTCTTTTCAATCTGCGCGCCGTAGGAACCGGCGGCAATGCGCTTGGCCGTGGCCGTAATCTGAGAAACGGGCTCGAGAATCGAGCGGATGAAAAAGCCGCTGATGAAGAACAGTGCCGCAATGAACAAAAGCCCCACGGCCGCAGTAATGAGCGCAATCATCAGGACCTGCAGGTCTGCGTTGCGAAGGCTCGTCACATAGCGCAGTACGCCGATGAGCTCGCCGTTTGTGTAGATCATCGGGCTGGAGACGGCGAGAATCCGCTCGCCCGTCGCCGGATTCAGGCCCTGGAAGCAGGAAACCTCCCTGGTTTTCACCGCCTCGGAGACGTCCGGCGTGGCAGGCGGCCGCCCGGCCCACTGCCCGAAGGAGGAGGCCAGAAGCCGCCCGTCGGCGGAAATGAACTGCAGCTCCAGGCGGTCCTTTTCCTCGAAGGAACGTGCAAAGCTCATGCACGACTGGTAATATTCATGGTAGCTCAGGCCGATATAATTGCTGAAAAAATCTGTGGTGGTCTGCGCTTTGGCCTTAAGGCCGGAGCGAAGATTCGTGTAATAGTAGGCGGCCATCGAGCAGATCACCGCCGCCACGCAGATCACGCACAGCAGGGCCATCACGCCGAGGTTTCGCAGAAACCAGCGCCGCTCCAGCCCGTCAAAGCGTTTTTTCTGTGTCATGCCTTATCTCTTCACGCCCGGTTTTTATTCGGATTATGCGCCCCACTTGTAGCCGAAGCCCCAGACGGTGGTGATATAGGACGGATTGGCGGTATCGTCCTCAATCTTGATCCGGAGCCTGCGAATGTTCACGTCCACAATTTTCAGCTCGCAGTCGTAGTCCCGGCCCCAGACCGAGGTCAGGATGTCCTCGCGCGAAAGCGCGCGGCCCGGATTCTGCATGAAGAGCTTGACAATCGCGTACTCCACCTGCGTCAGCTTGATGCGTGCGCCGTTTTTATCGAGCGTCCGGTTGCGCAGGTTCAGCACAAACGGGCCGTGCGAAAGCTCCTCCTCCCCGGAGGACGCGTTTTCGCCGATGCGGCGGTAGATGGCGTCGATGCGGGCGGTCAGCTCCGCAGGCGAGAAGGGCTTGGTCATATAGTCGTCCGCGCCGGTCATGAGCCCGGTGATTTTGTCCATCTCCTGGCTTCTGGCCGTGAGCATAATGACGCCGATCTTCTTATCCGTGGCCCGGATGCTGCGGCAGACCTCAAAGCCGTCGATGCCCGGCAGCATGATATCCAGGATGGCCACGCCGACGTCCGTCTGCTGCTTCAGGATTTCCAGCGCCTCCTCGCCCGTTCCGGCTTCCAGAACCTCGTAGCCGGCCCGGCGGAGGTTGATGACGACAAAGCTTCGGATGTTCACCTCATCCTCAAGAATCAAAACCTTTTTCATTGTATTGCTGCTCCTTACATTTCCCCTGTATTCCAGTCTTCCTGAATCAAATGAAAGCGCTCCGTCAGGTCCTGCTGCGTCAGGCTCCGGCCCCACAGGGGCCCCTGCGCAGCCAGCTCTGCCGCGTAAAGCGTTTCGCCCTTTTCGCCCAGCACGAAAAGCCCCGCCGAGGCGGCCCGCGCGGCCCGGCTTTCACCGCTCAGCTCGTATATGGTAAAGGCGCGGACGGGCGTCCCCTCGCCCTGACAGTCAAAAAAGGTATAGCCGCGGGTGTTCTCCTCGGTCTGCTTTGCGCGCGCAACCGCCAGGTTCATGGCCCATGCCTCGTCCACGCGCAGATACCATCCGCCGGACAGGGCGTGAAACGTGGTAAGCTTCCGCTCCGTCTGCCCCTGCAGGTCCAGCGCGTACCAGTGGAGCAGGAAATAGGCCTCCCCCTCCTCCGGTAGCTCCGGCAGCTGCATGGTCTGCGGCAGCTCCGTGACGCCGTCGCGGTCGATATCCTCCGGGTAAACATAGCAGTTCTGAACCGCCGGCCAGCTGCCGGCTGTCAGGTTTTCAAGCGCGCCCTGCCGAAAGGCAAAAATATCGGTCAGGATTCCGCCCTCCTCGCAGGTTTCGGAGACGAACACCGCAGGCACGCTTCCGGAAAGAAAGCCGGTCCGGATTCGGCGGATATCCGTCACGCCTTCGCTGAGGGGCTGCGGCTCTGCGCAGGAAAGGCAGTCCCCCTGCAGGCGGTAGAGCTCCGCCGCGCCGCCGCGCGCTTCTGCGTCAAAGCGCAGAAGAAACAGCTCCGGCCTTCCGTCCTGATTGAGGTCTGCGGTGCAGAACTCGGAATACGCGGTCTCCAGCATGCACACGAGCCGGTCCTCCTGCAGCTTGTACACGCACAGGCTCTTGAGCACCTGGTTGGAAAGCTTTCTTCCAAGAATCAGCTCCAGGCCGCCGCTTCCGTCCAGCGGAACGTAGGCTGCGCATTCAAAGCTTGTTCCCGCGCCCTCCGCCGTATCCAGAAGCGTATAGCCGTCCTCCGTCCGCCGGAACACAAAAACCTTCAGCGGGTTTTCCCCTCCGGCCTTCAGAAACACAATGGCCTCGTCCTGTCCGTCTCCGTCCAGGTCTGCCAGCTGCACGGACTGCCGGTTCTCGCCGGAAACCGGCGCGGCATAGCTCATACCCTGCGTCAGAACCGCGTCAATGGCGGCCTGCAGGTGGTTATATTCGTCCGAATGCCGCGGCAGCGTATAAAGCTCGTCCACCGTTTTTACAAAGCAGCCGCCAAGGCACGCCGCCAGCAAGAGCGCCAAAAGCGCAAGCGCAATCCGCCGCAGGCGCATGTGCACGCCCCTTCCCCGCCGCAGTCCGGCGAATAAGTTCTCATTTCTCATTCAGAAATTATAGCACAGATTGTTACGGATGTGTAGTTTTTTTGTAAACGCACGCCAGCAAAATTGTGCGGCGCCGCCTGAGGCCGCTATTTCAGAATAACATTTTCGTCTCCCAGCAGCAGGCGGAGCTCCTGGAGCATGTCGGCGTCCAGCATGCAGCTGCCGCCGATGCGCGCGCCGGTGTCGGCATAGTATACCACGGCCCGTGCGCGGCCGGGGAACATTTTAAGAATCGGCAGGATTTTCCTTGCCTCCGGCGCCTGCGTGCCGGACACGCGGAGATAGAGCGTTTTGGCCGCCTGTGAGACGCTTTTTTCCCGGTTCCGGACGTCCTCGTCCGCGTAGTCCGAGATGGCGACGACGCGGTTGACAATCAGCTGCGCGTCCTTTTCGTCGCGCACGGAAATTCTTCCGTTTACCACGACCGCGGAGTTTTCCGCCAGAAGATTCCCGTACTGGCCGAGAATGCTGGAGAAGGCCAGAAGCTCCATGGAGCCCGTGTCGTCCTCGATGGTGACATAAGCCATCATGGTGTTGGTCCGCGTCGTCTTCATTTTGATGCTCTGCACGATTCCCGCGATGCTTACCACCTGCTCGTCGCGGTATTCTCCGCTCCCCTCCTGGAAGCTTGTGAGAATCCTGCCGATCGGCGCAAGCGCCTGATCTTTCAGCAGCTTGCGGTAGTCGTCCATCGGGTGGCCAGAAAGGTAGAGCCCGGTTGTCTCCTTTTCCATGGCCATCCGCTCCTGCGCGGAAAGCTCCGGCACGTCCGGAACATGAATTTCCTGAAGCGGACGGCTCTCCTCCCCGGCCATCAGGTCGAACAGCCCCATCTGCCCTTCGACGTTTTTCCGGCTGCTGCTTGCGACCGAGTCCAGCACGGAATCGTAGATGCGCAGCAGCTGCGCGCGCCGGAGGCCGAAGCAGTCGCACGCGCCGCATTTGATGAGGTTTTCCAGCGCGCGCTTATTGAGGTCCGTCCCGTACATGCGCTTGCAGAAATCCTCCAGCGAGCGGAAGCGGCCGCCCTCCCCGCGCTCGGACATGACCTTTTGAATGAAGCCGCGCCCGATATTCTTGATTGCCGCAAGGCCAAAGCGGATTCCGTCCGGCACGACGGTGAAGTGATCGTTCGACTCGTTGATATCCGGCGGCAGAAGCGCGATGCCCATGGCTCTGCATTCGGAAATGTACTCCGAGATTTTGTTGGAGCTGTCGAGCACGGACGTCATAAGCGCCGCCATATATTCGCGCGGATAGTAGTATTTGAACCAAGCCGTCTGGTAGGCGATGACCGCGTAGCAGACGGAATGCGCCTTGTTGAAGGCATAGTTTGCAAAGTCGTACATTTCGTTGTAGATGGACTCTGCGATATCGGCCGGAATTCCGTTGGCCGCGCAGCCGCAGATATTCCGCTCCGGGTCTCCGCGAAGGAATGCGCTGCGCTCCTTTTCAATGTCCTTGACCTTCTTTTTGCTCATGGCGCGGCGCACCATATCCGCCTGCCCCAGGGAGTAGCCGGCAAGCTTGCGGAAGATTTCGATGACCTGCTCCTGGTAGAGAATGCAGCCGTAGGTAATCGAGAGAATCGGCTCGAGCATGGGGTGCTTGTACTGCACCAGCTTCGGATTCTGCTTGCAGGCGATCAGGCGCGGAATGGAGTCCATGGGTCCGGGACGGTAGGCCGCGACAATGATGGAAAGATCCTCGATGGTCTGCGGCTTCAGGCCGGTGCAGACGCCGGTCATGCCCGTCGATTCCATCTGGAACACGCCCGAAGTCCGGCCCTGCGTCAGCATCTGCATGACGGCCGGGTCGTTATCCGTGACACGCGCCATGGAAAAATCGGGGTCCGTTTTGCGGATGTCCTCGATGGCGTCGGCGATCACCGTGATGTTCCGCAGGCCCAGAAAGTCCATTTTGAGAAGGCCGAGCTCCTCCAGCGTCGTCATGGTGTACTCTGTGACGATGGTATCGTCGTTCGTGGCGAGCGGCACATAGTCGTAGACCGGCAGGCGCGTGATGACCACGCCCGCGGCGTGCGTGGAGGTGTTGCGGGGCATGCCCTCCAGGGCGCGGGCCGTATCGATGAGCTCGTGAACGCGCGCGTCCTCATCGTACATTTTCTTCAGCTGCGGAGAGATGCGCACGGCCTCCTCCAGCGTCATGTGCGGCGTCGGCGGCACAAGCTTTGCCACGACGTCCGTTTCCGCGTAGGTAAAATTCAGCGCCCGCCCCACATCGCGGATGGCGCCGCGCGCGGCCATGGTGCCGAAGGTGACGATCTGCGCCACGTGATCCTCGCCGTATTTTCTGCGCACATAATCGACGACCTCGCCGCGCCGCGTATCGCCGAAGTCCATATCGATATCCGGCATCGTCACGCGCGCGGGATTCAGGAAGCGTTCAAAATAGAGGCCGTACTTCATGGGATCAATTTCTGTGATGTGCAGCGTATAGGTCACCATGGAGCCCGCCGCGCTGCCGCGCCCCGGGCCCACCGGAATCCCGGCGCTTTTGGCAAAGCGCACAAAATCCCACACGATGAGAAAATAGTCCGTAAAGCCCATCTTTTCGATCATGTCGATCTCATATTCCAGCTGCGCGCGGTATTCCGGATGCGCCGTGCCGTAAAGCTCGTCAAAGCCCTCGGCGCAGAGCTGCCTCAGATACTGCAGAGACGACGTCTGCCCCTGCGGCAGCTTGAATTCCGGCAGGTGGTATTTGCCGAATGTAAAGCTGACGTTGCAGCGCTCTGCGATTTTGCAGGTATTTTCAAACGCCTCCGGCACATCCGGGAAGCGCTCGCGCAGCTCCTGCTCGCTTTTGAGGTAGAACTCGTCCGTCTCAAAGCGCATCCGGTTGGCGTCGTCCACGGTTTTTCCCATCTGGATGCACATGAGCACATCCTGCGTGCGCGCGTCCTGCCGGGTGAGATAGTGCGCGTCGTTCGTCACGACCAGCGGCAGCCCCGTCTCTTTTGCCATGCGGCAAAGCGCCTGGTTGACGCCCTTCTGCTCCGAAAGTCCGTGGTCCTGCAGCTCCAGATAAAAATGCTCCGGGCCGAAAATCTCCGCGTATTCCAGCGCCGCCTTCTTTGCGCGCTGATAGTCCTCGTGCATGATTGCGCGCGGCACGCGCCCGGCTAGGCAGGCCGAAAGCGCGATCAGGCCCTCGCTGTGCGCGCGCAGAAGCTCCATATCCACGCGCGGCCGGTTATAAAAGCCCTCCGTGAAGCCCAGCGAAACCATGTAGCTGAGGTTTCTGTAGCCTGTCTCGTTCTCGCACAGCAGAACCAGGTGGTACGGCTCCTTGTCAAGCCCGTGCACCTTATCAAAGCGCGTGCGCGGCGCGACATAGACCTCGCAGCCGATGATCGGCTTGATTCCGGCGGCTTCCGCCGCCCGGTAAAAGTCGATCACGCCGTACATGACACCGTGGTCCGTGATGGCAATGGCGTCCTGGCCGAGCTCCTTGCAGCGTTCCATGATTTTGGAAATCCGGCAAGCGCCGTCCAGAAGGCTGTATTCGGTATGAACATGCAGGTGCGCGAAGCTCATGGACGCGCCTCCTTCCGTCTTTATAAATTCTCCGCCAGCTCGGAAAGCTTCCGCAGGCGATGGTTGACCGCGGACTTGGACACCGGGGGCTGCATCAGCTCCGCGAGCTCAGAAAGCGTGGCCTCCGGGTTTTCCAGACGCATAAGCGCGGTATCGCGGAGCTTGGGAGAAAGCCTCTCGAGAACCCCCGCGTCCTTCAGCCGGCGGATTGCAGCCATCTGCGCGAAGGAAGCGTCGACAGCCTTTGTCAGATTTGCCGTCTCGCAGTTGACGCGGCGGTTGACGCCGTTGCGCAGGTCCTTCTCGACCTTGGCCTCCATGACCTCCATCGCGCATACGCCCGCGCCGACAGCGGTCAGAAAATCCTCGATATAATCGCTCTGCTTGAAATAGAGAATGCTGTTTCCGCTCCGTTCGGTCAGCTTCGGCGAAAAGCCGACCTCCTGCAGAAGCGCCGCCGCCTCGCGGCTGGCCTTATAGTGTGAGCTCGTCAGCTCCAGGTGGTAGCGCTTCGTCGGGTCGGTCACAGAGCCGCCGGCCAGAAACGCACCGCGGAAAAAGGCCAGCCGCTCCGCGTCCTCCTCCAGAACGCCGAAATTCAGATGGAGCGTCACCGTTTCCGCCGGACTCAGACCGTAGGTCTGAAAAATCCGCAGGAGCTTCTGCTCATCCGAGATGGTCAGCTGGCGCTTTCCGCCGGCGTCCGGCTCGGTCTGCTCGTCAAAGCCGAAGCCGAAGGCCTTGCGGAACAGCTTCGGCAGCCGTTCGGAAAAGTCCGCGCTCTCCGTCAGAACGCGGATGAGGTCCGGCGAAAAGGTGTTGCAGTAGAGCAGCACGCCGTAGGCCTCCGCCGCCGCCTCCGGGCGGCGCGTAAGCGGAAGCCGGCAGAGCTCCGCCTTGACATTGGATGAAAATGACATGCGTGTTGCCTCTCTTTCAGGCCCCGCGGAACTCATCCCAGAGGCACATGATCGCCTTGGCAAGCTCGTCGGAATTGTGGCGGATATAGCGCCCGCCCTCGCTGAGCGGAAACTGCCGCAGGCGGATGCCGAGCTTTTCAAATTCCTCCGCCTCCGGCCACAGCTGCGATACGCCCTCGGCCAGATACGGCTGCAGGTATTCTACCGGCACCCGGCGGCTGTTGGCCACGCAGAGATCGACAACGCCCTCGCCCGCGTGAGAAATCAGCGCGCGCAGATGATCCGCGGCGCTGTAGCCGTCGGTCTCGCCGTCCTGCGTCATGATGTTCAGGACGAAGAGCTTCAGCGCCCTGGAGGCGCGGATCGCATCCGCGACGCCGTCCACCAGGAAATTAGGAATCAGGCTTGTATAGAGGCTGCCGGGGCCGATGATGATCACATCTGCGTCCGCAATCGCCTCCAGCGCCTCCGGCAGGGGCCGCGGATGCTCCGGCACGAGCCGGACCTGATGAATCCGGCAGTCGCGCAGCTTTTTCGCGTAGAAGATCTTGCTCTCGCCCAGTACGCGGGAGCCATCCACAAATTCGGCCTCCAGGCGCACGTCCTGGTTGGTCACCGGAAGCACCCGCCCTGTAATGGCCAGCACCTCGCCCATCCGGTGTACCGCCTCATCAAAGGAGCCGGAAATGCCGTTCATCGCCGCAAGAAACAGATTCCCGAAGCTCTGCCCGGCCAGGCTCCCCTCCGTAAAGCGGTAATTGAGAAGCTGCTCCATGGCCGGCTCCGTGTTGGCAAGCGCCATCACGCAGTTGCGGATATCGCCGGGCGGGAGCATTCCGAGGTCCTCCCGCAGCATGCCGGAGCCGCCGCCGTCGTCCGCCACGGTTACAATCGCCGTGATATATTTGGTGTAGCGCTTCAGGCCCCGGAGCATCGCGGACAGGCCGTGCCCCCCGCCGATGGCAACCAGCCGGGGCGGCCGCCGCCGGGGCTGGTAGAGCCGTATCTGCTCATAAATGCTGTTTTCCATATTATCTGCGTCCCATATCGCGGTGGCTGAGGACGGTGGCGTAGCCGCGCCTGCCGATAAAATCGGAAAGCTCCTTTGCAATGCAGACCGACCGGTGCTTTCCGCCCGTGCAGCCAATGCAGATGACGACGTCCGTCTTCCCCTCGTCCACAAAATTCGGCAGCAAAAACGCCAGCAGATCCTCCAGCTTCTCGACAAAGTCCTTGGTCTGCTGGTACTGAAAGACAAAGCTCCGCACCGGCTCGTCCAGGCCGGTCAGATTCTTGAGGGCCGGAATATAATAGGGATTCGGGAGGAACCTGGCGTCAAACACAAGGTCGGCGTCCAGCGGCAGGCCGTATTTGAATCCGAACGAGACCACGCGCACATTCATCGCGTGCTCTCGAAGCCCGCCCGCGACCAGGTCAATGAGCATGCCGCGGAGCTTGCCGGTAGAAAGATTGCTGGTATCGATGATGGCGTTCGCGCGGTTGCGGATGGGGTCCAGCAGCTGCCGCTCGCGGCAGACCGCCTCCTCCAGGGAGCTTCCGTCCCGCATCAGCGGGTGCAGGCGCCGGGTTTCCTTATAGCGCTTGATGATGGCCTCCGTCTGCGCCTCTATGAAGAGAATGGAGTACTGCAGGCGCATCTCGTCCAGCTTTTCCAGCGCCTGAAACAGCGTTTCGAACGTGAGGCTGCCGCGCACATCCGTCACCAGCGCGACCTTTTCATACCGTCCCTTTGTCGCCAGGCAGAGCTGGGCAAACTGCGGAATCATCTGCGCTGGCATATTGTCCACGCAGTAAAAGCCCAGGTCCTCAAGGTCGGACGCGGCCTTGCTCTTGCCCGCGCCGGAAAGACCGGTCACAATCCAGAATTGCATTTGTGTGCGCCTCCTTACCAGATGCGGATCTCCGGCTCCAGAAGAACGCCGGAATTTCTCTGAACCTCCGCTTGTACCATGCGGACCGTCTCCAGCACGTCCTTTGCCGTCGCACCGCCAAGGTTTACGACAAAGCCCGCGTGCTTTTCCGATACACAGGCCCGCCCGACGCCGCGGCCCTTGAGCCCGGCCTGCTCAATCAGAGCGCCCGCGTAGTAGCCTTGCGGCCGCTTGAACGTGCTTCCGGCTGAGGGCCGGTCCAGCGGCTGGCTGGCGCGGCGCCTTTCATGAAGCTCACGCATGCGGGCGCGGATCAGGCTCTCATCCGCAGGCGAAAGCTTCAGCACTGCCCGGACAATGACATACTGCCCCGAGGAAAACAGGCTCGTGCGGTAGCCGAACTGCGCCTGCCCGGCGTCAAAACGATGCGCAGCGCCGTCCAGACTCAGGCAGTCCACGCTTTCGACGACCTGCTTCATCTCTCCGCCATATGCGCCCGCATTCATAAAGACGCCGCCGCCAAGCGTTCCCGGAATCCCGTGTGCAAACTCCAGGCCGCTCAGGCCGTGCTCGCACGCAAAAACCGCAGCCCGCGCAAGGCTTTCGCCGGCCATGACGGCGATTCTGCCGCCCGGCAGCGCTTCGCAGCCGGTCAGCGCGTTCTTTGTGCAGACGACGGGCTGCGGAATTCCCTCGTCCGGCGCAAGAACGTTGGTTCCGGCGCCAAGAATCCGCGGGGAAAGCCCCTCCCTCCGGCACAGGCGCAGAAGCAGGGCCAGCTGCTCTGCATCCTTCGGAAACGCCATCCAGACCGCCGGGCCGCCGACGCGGAACGAGGTGTGCGCCGAAAGCGCTTCATTTTCGCACACGCGCACGCCCTGCGCGCAGAGCTCGTGTAAAATTTCCTGCTTCATGCTCATCCACGCCTCCGGGTGTTCTTTTTCTTATCATACCACACCCGGCGCAAAAAGAAAACAGATAAAAAGGCTGCCGCTGCAATTCCTTTTGCAGCAGCAGCCGGCAGCGTGTCGAAAAAGTCTTTTCGCCCCGCTGCGTCCGGTTTTCTGAACTTCAAAAAGCTCAGAAAACCGCTTGATTGAACGTGAAGGGGGCTTTTTGCCCCCTTCACTCTTCCCCCGCTGCTCTGTCGCAGAGCTGCAGATCATCGCTTTTCGACAGTCTCACGGCATGGCTGTCCGAGTCAGAACATTTCCTTTGACAGCTCGTCAATACATTCGCTGACGCAGTCGTAAACGCCGGGGAAGGTGCTGTCCGGGCCGCCCATGGTCGTGCTCGGGATAAAATAGAGCTTGCCGCAGGCCTCGCAGATTTCGCGGGTGTACTTCATGCAGTTTTCCTTCGTCCAGTCCGCCCGGTCCACAAGGCCGTTGTCAATGCCGCCCTGGAAGGTGATTTTTCCGCCGTACCGGCGGATCAGCTCCGGCAGATTGTTGGTGCTCATCGCACCCTGCCAGATATCCATGCCCATCTCGATCATAAACGGCACGAGGTTTGCGGCGTAGGAATCGCTGTGATGGATAATCAGCTTCACGCCGTTTTCCTTCCAGAAGCCGTAGATTTTCTGATAGGCCGGAAGCAGGAACTCCCGGAACATGTCCGGAGAAATAAAGGAGGATTTCTGGCTGCCCCAGTCGTCATGATGGAACAGCGCATCCGGATGGTAGTGGCGGATAATTTCGCGCGCGTGCGCAAGCTCCCACTCCACCTGATAGTCGATGATCTCGTGCATCTCATCCGGGTATTCATAGAAGCCGGCCATGCACTCCTCCATGCCCATAAAATAGTGCAGGCGCTCAAAAATACCCGGCGCCTCCGTCGGCGCGACGAAGTACTCATTGCGGTCAATCGCCTCTACCTGCCGCACGAACGGCTCCCATTCCTCCTCGGAATGCTCCGTTGTCGGCGCATGGAGGAAGTCGCGCCAGCGCTCGACGTCCTTGATGAGCACGCACTCCGGGCTGGTGTCCGGGAACGGACCCGGCACATACTCCGGCCAGCAGATTTTTACGCCCCAGGCGTTGACGACGGTCTGCCCCCTCGGGCAGCCGAAGGAGGTCGCCGCGCGGATGGGGTCGGATACAATTTTGCAGTAGTCGTACTGGTTTACAAAGCGGTCGGGCTTGCCGCCGCGGATGGTTTCGAGAAGATTCTGTTTTCTTGTCAGCATTTTTCTTACCTCAGTTGAAGCGTTGGCCATGCCGCAGGCTCAGGCCATGGTGGGAACGGGCGGCCGCGGCCTGCAGCCGCCCCCGATGCACTGTGATTCGGAGCCGGGCTCCGGTTCTGCGTCCTTCCTGCCGGAGGGCTCAGTCCTCCGCCTTCTGCATCTTTTTCTGCCGGAAGAGCTTCGTGAAAACGAGGCAGGCAATAAACAGGATGCCGGCGTAGGAGCTCAGAAGGTTTACCCACTTCATCAGGAAGCCGAACGGCCCAAGGAAGGTAAAGCCATACGCGGCCAGCGTCAGCAGCGCGCAGAGGGGCTTATACCACTTGCTCTTTTCCGGGCAGACGTTGGCGACCACCTGCCAGGCCATGCCGGCGGCTGTCGTATAAATGGCAAGCTCAAGAATCAGCGCATAGATCTTGCCGAACACGGGGCCGAGGGCCATGCCGAGCGTAACCACGGGAACCGAACTGCCCGCAATCACGGAGGCGTTCAGAATGAAGGCGAAGATGAGCATGATCTTGAAGATGAACAGCGAGCCCTCGCCGGAGACGTTGCCAAGCAGAAGCTCTTTTTTGCTCGTGCCTTCGCGGGCTGCAACCGTCGCAAGGTAGCCGCAGGTCATCACGATGACCAGGCCGAACTCCATAAAGCCCGCCAGAATCGGACTGGAGGAAATCCGCATGTCCTTGCTGGCCTCGATCAGCTTCGCGCTGCCCTCCATCAGGCTGTCGGAGTGGGCAAAGAGCGAGTAAACGCAGACAATCAGCATGACAATCAGAATGACGGGCGCAATGTTGCCGATGATATCAATCAGCTTCTTCGCACCGAGAATGACCGTGATGATGACCGCCGCAAGCATGATGATCGTGCCGATTGAAATCGGAATGCCGAAGCTGGTGTTGAACGTCGTGGCCGCGCCGGAGAACATGGTGCCCGTGAACAGGAAGAGCATCAGCACCGTGAACCACTGAAACACCGTTCCGAGTACCCCGCCGCAGTAATGGCGGAACATGCTGCCCATGTCGTGCAGGCCGTAGTCGCCGCAGTCCTTGGAAACAAGATAGATCAGGCTGATGGTCAGCACGCAGGAAATCAGCTGGCTGAGAATGCCCCATATGCCGAGCGAGCCGTGGTACTGCAGAAGGCCGATGCCGGTGCCGAACGATGCGCCGACGCCGTAGGAAATGTAGGCTCCCCCGAGCACCATAATTTCCCGCCAGCGAGGCTTCTTTTGAAGGTTTTCCATGTGTGAATCCGTCCTTTCTTTTTTCTTCCGTTTGCTTCCCCTGCTGTGTTTACCGGCCGCCTGCGCGGCCGGGTAAAGCCATACTGGATGCGTTCAGGCTGCGCTGCCTTATTAAATATCCATTGCGGTGTTGAAGCCCTGCTCCGTCGCCGTGCGGATGAGGCCGGGCGCATTGCAGTCGCCGATCCAGGCAAAGTCGATGACCGAATCGCGCAGCGCGTCGACAACCGCGGTTCTGGGCCGCATGCCGCCGGCGGAGATTACCGTATCGGCCCTGAGCTCGTAGCGCTCCCCGTCCTGCTTTTCGCAGACGACCACGCCGCCGTCGCGGACCTCCACGCACTTTGTGTTCAGGCGCACGTCGACATGGTTCTTCTTGACATGGAACCAAAGCGCGTCGATCTGCATTGCACCGGTGCCGGGATAGGGCGTGTTCGGGCCGGAGGCAATGGCGTCGCACATTTCAAGTACCGTGACCTTCTTGCCGTTCTGTGCAAGGCCGATGGCGCACTCCACGCCGGCAAAGCCGCCGCCGATGACCGTGACGGTTTCTCCCGTCTCCGGCATGCCCTGCTTGTAGAAGTCCACAATGTTCACGGCCTTTTCAATGCCGGGAATCGGAGCGTTGATGGGGTCCGCGCCGACGGCGGCGACCAGCTTGTCCGGCCGAAGCTCTGCAACCAGCTCCGGCGTTACCTCCGTGTTCAGGCGGACGTCGACGGCGCTCTTCGCGATCTGGCGCTCCAGCCACTCGCGGTACATTTTGATGCGGACCTTGAACGGCTCGATTTCAATCACCGGCAGAAGCCCGCCCAGATGGTCCTCCTTCTCGCACAGAATCACCTCGTGGCCGCGCTGGGCCGCAATCAGCGCGCATTCCATGCCCGCCGGGCCGCCGCCGGCAATCAGAACGCGCTTTTTCTGCGTGGCCGGAAGCTCAAATTTGAAGTCGCTGTCGCGGCCGACCGTCGGGTTGACCGAGCAGTGCATCGGAAGGTCATAGTAGCCGCCCGTGAGGCAGGCGATGCAGCGAAGGCAGGGGCGGATATCCTCGCACTTGCCGAACATCGCTTTCTTCGGCAGGTCCGGATCGGCCACCAGCGCGCGGGCGCAGACCACATAGTCAAGCTTCCCCTCGGCAATCCACTGCTCCATCATCCTGGGGTCCGTGCAGGAGCCGACCGTGCCGACCGGAATGTGCAGGTGCTTTTTGATTTCCGCCGCCTGCTCGACGTTTTTCCCCTCGGGAAGGTCAAACCAGCTCGGATGGGAGAAATTCGTCGTCTCCGGATAGTGAAGCGAGCCCGCGGTGATATGAATCAGGTCCACGCCGTGCGCCTCGAGCATTTTGCAGAATGCGATGCTGTCCTCCAGCTGATAGCCCTCGGTCAGGCCCTCCATCCAGGATACGCGCGCCTCGATGACGAAATCCTTGCCGCAGTACTTGCGGATGCGGTCGATCACCATACAGGCAAGCCGCGCGCGGTTTTCAAGGCTTCCGCCGAATTCGTCGGTACGCTGGTTGAGAATCGGCGAAAGGAACTGCGCCAGAAGCCAGCCGTGCCCCGCGTGGACGAGCACCGCCTGGAAGCCGCAGTGCTTCGCGCGGTAGGCGGCCTTGCCGTAGGCCTCGACCACCTCTTCGATGACCTCTTTGGGCATAGCGGTAATTTTGTGCGTGCGCAGGCCCTTGCCGTCGCCCTGGTCAAAGCTGTCAATGCGGTCGCTGGGGCCGTAGTTGATGCGGTTGTCGTCGTGGAAGTGCATGCCCGCGTGGTTCAGCTCCAGCGTCGGCACTGCGCCGTGCGCGCGGATTTTCGTTGCGAGCGTGTAGATACCAGGCTCGGAGCGGTCCTCCCAGAGGTGCAGCTTTTTGCTCCATTCGACCGTGCCGGTCTCATGCACAATGCCCTCGCCGAGCGCAACCGAGGCCGCGCCGCCCATGGCGCGCCGCTCCAGATGGTCGAAGGTATGGTAGTCGATGTAATTGTGGTCGCTCATTTCCTTCAAGGCGGTCGGCGCCATGAAGATTCGGTTCCGGTAGGTCACGTTCTTGACCTTCAGCGGGCTGAACAGATGCGGAAAATAGGGATTCATATGCTCTCCTCCTCACATGATCGTCTGAAATCAGAAATGATGATTTTCATATGCCTCGCGCAGACGGCGGCAGCATTCCGCAATCGTTGCGCGCGTGCAGCCGATGTTCATCCGGACAAAGCCGGCGCTCTCGCCGCCAAAAATATTGCCTATCTCGATGCCGACGCCGGCTTCGTCCACGAAGAAGCGGTACAGCGCCTCATCGTCCAGGCCAAGCGCCCGGCAATCCAGCCACATGAGATACGTGGCCTCCGGTCTCTGCACATGAATTTTTGGCATGTAACTGCACAGCGCTTCGTCAAGCGCCAGGTAATTGTTCCAGAGATAGTCCATCAGCGCGTCCACATACGCTTCGCTTTCCGCACTGCGGTAGGCCGCCTGCAGCGCGGCTGCGCCGAAGACAGAGGGAATAAACTCAAAGCCGAGCGCCGCGGTAAAGCGTTCGCGGAGCGTATCGTCACTGCAGATGATGGCCGACATCTGCAGGCCTGCGATGTTGAAGGTTTTAGAAGGCGCGGTCGCCGTGATGGTCCGCGCGCAGACCTCCGGCGAGAGGGACGCGATCGGGATATGCTTCTGCCCTCTGAAAATCAGGTCCGAATGGATTTCATCCGAAAGAATCAGCACGTCGTTCTGCAGGCAGATTTCCGCGATTTTTTCAAGCTCGGCGCGCGTAAACACGCGGCAGAGCGGATTGTGCGGGCTGCAGAGGATGAGAAGCTTCGTATCCTGCATCGCCGCCAGCCGGGAAAGCTCCGCAAAATCGACGCTCCACCGCTCCCCGTCATGGCGCATCCGGCACTCGCGGACCACACGGTGATTGTGCACGATGGTCCTTCTGAAGGGATAGTAGACCGGGCTCATGATGATCACGCCCTCGCCGGGCGCTGCAAACGCGCGGACCGCCATGCTCAGGGCCGGCACAACGCCGCTGGTATAGGTAATCCAGCCCGGATCAATTTTCCAGCCGTTGCGCTTTTCCTGCCAGGCGGCAACCAGGGCCGCGCTATCCTCGCTGAGGGTGCTGTAGCCATAGATCGGGTGTGCGGCGCGTTTCTGCACCGCCTCTACAATTGCCGGCGGACAGGGAAAGTCCGTGTCCGCAACCCACATCGGGATGGCGTCCGGCCGCTGCGGGAATTCCTCCTTGTTGCAGTCCCATTTGTAGCTGAGTGTTCCGTGCCGGTCCGGAACCGAGTCAAAGCAAAAACCCATGTCCGCTCCTTTCTTGAATATAAACAGCTTAACTGTTTATGAGCTAATCTATTAACTATCCAAATTATATATCTTTCGTTTTTAATGTCAATATCTTTTGTGCATATTTTCTGAAATGCACAAAAAAAGCACCGGCATTTTGGATGCCGGTACAAAAAATCAAATTCTGTCGTTTTGGTCAAGATCAATCACGCGGGCATAGAGCTCCTGATTGTCCTCCACGTCCTTGCAGAACGCCTCGTTGAGCTTTTCCTGGACGCGGATGTAGGTTTCAAGCTCCGCGTCCGAAAAGTCGTCCAGGCAGCGGCAGCTCCTGCGCAGACAGTTGCGCTCAAAGCGCGCGTGCGCGTCAAAAATCTGCTGGCCTCTCGGCGTCAGCGTCAGCTTGTACTCCCGGAGATTCTTCGGGTTCCGTTCCTGCTGCAGAAGGCCCTTGCTCTGCAGCTTGTGGACCATCTGAGAGCAGGCGCTTTTTGTTTTTTTCAGCGACGCAGCCAGCTCCGTCACCGTAATTTCCTGCGCGCGGCCAATCTCCTTCAGCAGGTGCATCTCTGACTGGTAAAGCGTTTCATCCCCGTACTGGTGCGGAACCGAGTCGTACGCGGCCGTATAATCAAAGCCGGCGTCAAACACAGAGATCAGCCTCAGAAACAATTCAAATCTAGCGTCCATTGCGCACCCCAATTCCGCAGTTCAGCAGCTTAATTGTTTATTATTATAGTGCTGCTTCCACTAAAATGCAAGCGCAAATCGCCGGCGCTTATTCGTCCTCGCGGTTTGCGAAGAAGCGGCTCATCTGCTCTGTAAATTCCACGGCGGCGTTGTAGCCCATGCGCTTCTGGCGGTTGTTCATGGCCGCGACCTCCAGAATGACCGCAAGGTTCCGCCCCGGCGTAATCGGGACCGTGATGGAAGGAACCTGCACGTCCAGAATTTCCGAGTAGTTCGTCTCCATGCCAAGGCGGTCGTAGGCCTCTCCGTCGCGCCAGGGAACCATGTTGATGATCAGGTCGATGCTGGTTCCGTCCTTGACTGCGCCCATGCCGAAGAGCTTTGCAACGTTGATTACGCCGATGCCGCGGATTTCGATATAGTGCTTCAGAACCTCCGGAGCAGAGCCGAAAAGCTCGTGCGGAGAGACCTTCTTGATTTCTACCGCGTCGTCCGCAATCAGGCGGTGGCCGCGCTTGACCAGCTCGATGGCCGTCTCGCTCTTGCCGATCCCGCTGTCGCCGGTAATGAGGATACCCTCGCCGTAGATTTCCACCAGCACGCCGTGCCGCGTCACGCGGGGGGCGAGCACGCCGTTCAGGTAGGAAATGAGGCTGGAAACCAGATAGGACGTCGTGTCCTTTGTGCCGAGAACCGTGACGTCGTGCTTCTCCGCCATTTCCAGGCATTCCGGCGTCGGCTCAAGGCCGCGCGCAAAAATCAGCGCCGGACATTTATAGGAGAGAAAATGGTCGAAAATGATCATCCGCTCCTCCGAGGAAAGCTTCTGCAGGTAGGCCGTCTCCACCGTGCCGCAGACGTAGACGCGCATGGGCTCGAAATGGTCAAAGAAGCCGGCCAGATGCAGGCCGGGACGACTGACGTCGTCCACTGTCACGCGGATTTTATCGTAATCGGAGGATTTATGGAAGAAGTCCATGTGGAACTCGGAAACAAGCTCTGAGAGCAGAACCGAATAAATTGTCGACATATACGCGTACCTCACCAAAGTTCGTAGGCGTCTTGCGACGCATGAATGATTATAACGGCTCCTGCCGCGTTTGGCAACGGGCAAAGCGGATTTCTACCACATGTTTGTACCTCAAAAGATTTTTTTCGAATATCTTGAAATTTATGCTTGCATTTTCAGGGAAGTTCTGCTACTATATTTGTCGGCGCTTTATCAAAGAATTTCCTATGGCAAGGAGGTGCAGCTGATGGCAAAATGCGATATCTGCGGCAAGGGCGTAACATTCGGTATCAAGGTCTCCCATTCTCACAGACGTGCGAACCGTGCATGGAAGCCCAACGTCAAGCGCGTCAAGGCGATCGTTGACGGTACTCCGCGCCATGTATATGTCTGTACAAGATGCCTGCGTTCGAACAAGGTCGAACGTGCGGTCTGATTCCGCAAAGCTCAAAGAGGACGCCTTCGGGTGTCCTCTTTTCTGCGCAAAAATCCGGTTATGCCCCGGCGCTGCCGCGTCAGGGCATATCGGTTTTGATCGGGCTCAGTAATCGCGCAGGGCAAGCCTTTTTGCCATCTCGGCAAGGAAGCCGGCGTCTTCGAAGCAGGCAAGGGCCGCGACGGCCTTTTCCGTCTCTGCCTCGATCATCCCGGCGCACGCGCCGACGCCGTACAGGCGCACAAAGGTGTTTTTCTGCGCGTCCACGTGCGTCGCCTTGCCGAGCTTTTTCTCGTCGCCCAGCACGTCCAGCATATCGTCCCGGATCTGGAACGCAAGGCCAAGCGCACGCGCATAAGCCTCCGCCGCCTGCAGCTGCGCTTCGTCCGCGCCGCCGGCAATCGCGCCCAGCAGGCAGGCCGCACGGATGAGCGCAGCGGTCTTCAGCTCGTGGATGGTATGAATTCCCTCCTCGCTGAGCTCCTGCGATTCCGCCTGCATATCCAGAATCTGACCGCCCACCATGCCAAGCTCGCCCGCGCAGCCGGAGAGCGTCTGCACGGCGCTTACGATTTTCTGCGCGTCGAAGCGCGCCTGGCAGAGCGTTTCAAAGGCCGCGGTCAGAAGGCCGTCGCCGGCAAGCACCGCCACCGCCTCGCCGAAAATCTTGTGGTTGGTCAGCCGGCCGCGGCGGTAATCGTCGTTGTCCATGCACGGCAGATCGTCGTGAATCAGGCTGTAGGTATGCACCATCTCCACCGCGCAGGCAAACGGCAGCGCCTCGCGCCAGTCCCCGCCGCACAGACGGCAGAATTCCAGCGTCAGCACCGGCCGGATTCGCTTTCCTCCGGCCAGAAGGCTGTAGCGCATGGCGTCAAACAGGCGCTTCTGCGGCAGATTCTCCGTAAAGCGCGCGGCAAGCTCCGCTTCCACCGCCGCGCGGTAGACGTCCATCCGTTCACTGAACTGTGTCATCGCGTACATACTCCGTTTCTGCCGGCGAGCCGTCGGCGGATTTCATGAGCCTGACCACGGTCAGTTCTGCCTCGTCAAGAAGCTTCGTGCAGCCTCTGACAAGCTGGGTCCCCTCCTCGAAAAGCTTCAGGGACTGCTCCAGGGGCACATTCCCCTGCTCCATCTGCTTGACAATCGCTTCGAGCCGCTCAATGGACTGCTCAAAGCTTCTGGATGCTTCGCTCATACTGTTTCCTCCGTTTCGGTGACCTCCGCGTAAAGCCGGCCCTCATAAAGCTGCAGGCAGATGCGGTCTGCCTTCTGAACCTGCGAGGCCCGGTAAAGAATTTCGCCCCCCGGACCGCGCGCGACGCCGTACCCGCGCGAAAGAACCTTCAGAGGGCTCATTGCGTCCAGCGCCGCGGCCAGGCGGACAAAGCGGCTGCGCTTCGCGCTCAGCTCCTGCTGCGCGCAGGCCGTAAGCTTCCCCGCCGCATAATCCAGAAGCATCCGCCGGTCCTGAAGGTAATTCAGGGGGCTCTGCAACACGCGCTTTTCTGCCAGCGCGGAAAGCCGCTGCCGGTCGAGCTTCAGCTGCTTCTGAAGCGCCTGCAGAAGCCTTCCCTGCAGCTGGGAAAGACGCCGTCTCAGGTCGCCCTGGTCCGGCGCGACCAGCTCGGCGGCGTTGCTGGGCGTCGCCGCGCGCACATCGGCCACGAAGTCTGAAATTGTGACGTCCGGCTCATGCCCGACTGCGGAGACGACCGGAATTTCCGAGGCGAAAATCTGCCTTGCAACACGCTCGTCGTTAAAGGCCCACAGATCCTCCATCGAGCCGCCGCCGCGGCCGGTAATGACGACGTCTGCAAGGCGGTATCTGTTTACATAGCGGATGGCGCCCGCGATTTCCGCCGGGGCCTCCGCGCCCTGCACGCGGACCGGCAGCAGCTTCACCTTGCTTAAGGGATAGCGCTTGCCGAGAATCCGGAGCATATCCATAATCGCCGCGCCCGCGCCCGAGGTAACGATGGCGATGGTGTGCGGGTACGGCGGAAGCGGCTTTTTATGCGCGGGGTCAAACAGTCCCTCCGCGCCCAGGCGCGCCTTCAGCTGCTCGAAGGCCACGTACAGCTCCCCCACACCGTCGACCGTCAGCGACTCGCAGTAGAGCTGATACGCGCCGTCGCGCGGAAAGACGCTCACGCGGCCCATCGCAATTACCTTCATGCCGTTTTCCGGGCGAAAGCGCAGGCGCTGGGCGCTGGAGCGGAACATCACGCACCGCAGCGCGCCGGAGGCGTCCTTCAGGGAAAAATAATGGTGTCCGGACGGATAGAGCTTATAGTTGCTGATCTCGCCGCGGACATAAAGGCCGTTCAGGAGCTCGTCGCGGTCCATCAGGCCCTTGATATATTCGTTCAGCTGGCTGACCTCGATGATGCTACGCTCCATAAAGTCCCTCCTGCAGAGCCGTCAGCACGGCGACGCCCATGGCGTTGTCCGTAGAAAACTGCGGCGGAGAAAACACAGCCGGAAGCTCCGCCGCGCGGGACCTGAGCATGGCGTTCGAGCTTACGCCGCCGGAAAAAACAAGCTCCATCCCGGGGTAACGGCGCAGCGCCGCCCGGCTGACCTCCAGAATGCAGCCGACGACGCTTGCTAGGGCGTAGCGCGCCGTATCCGCAGGCTCCGGATGCGCGGCAAAAAAGGCCTCCACCTTGTTCTGCACGCCGGAAAAGGAGAACTGAAGGTCCTGACGCTTTACGCGGAAGCTTTCCCGGCAGGCCGACTGCTCCGCCAGCGCGTCCAGCGCCTTTCCAGCCGGAAAGGCCAGCCCGAGGAGCTTCCCGGTCCGGTCGATGAGCTGACCGGCGGAAATATCCGTCGTCCCGCCGAGTTTCTCCGCGTGCACATTTTTTCCCTCCGGCGTGACCAGCAGCAGCTCGGTCGTTCCGCCGGAAAGGTGCCACGCCAGATGCGGCACGGACATCAGGTCCATCCGTCCCGCCGACCAGAGCGCCGCGGCAATATGCCCCTGCTGGTGCGAAAATTCATAAAACGGCACGCCAAGCGCCGCCGCCAGGCTCTGCGCCTGGGAAAGGCCTGCAAGGAAGCACGGCATGTAGGAGCCCTCCACCGCGCGCGGCCGCGCGCTTGCGCCGACGGCCGCCAGCGGCTCCGGCGGCAGCGCGGCAAACAGCTCCCGCGTCAGCTCCGGCAGGCGCTTGACATGCCAGAACAGCGCGTCCGCCTGCCGAAGGCCCAGCTGACCCTCTGCGACAGGCAGAAGGCGTGAGCAGTTTTTACCGCCCACGCCGTCGAAAGCCGCAGCAGACGTCGTGTAATTGCTGGTGTCAAAACCGAGCGTTCTCATTGCGCCGCGTCCCCGCCCGCAAGCTCACGCGCGAAGCCGCCCAGAATGCCGTTGACAAAGCTTACAACGTCCTCGTCCTCATATTTTCTTGTCAGCTCCACGGCCTCGCTGATGGCCGCGTTGACGGGCACATCCTCCAGATACCGCGCTTCGTACATGCAGACCTCCATAATCGCCACCGCGACTCTGGAAATCCGCGACACACGCCAGTTGACCGCCAGACGCTCTATCTCGGCGTCAAGCTGCTCGCGTCTGGCCTGTACGCCGCGCACCAGTTCGTTCACATATTCCAGCTGCTTGCCGGAGGGCTTTTCCTCGTAAAGGGCGTATTCGGTGCGGAGCGTCGGATAATAATCGTCCTCCAGCATCGCCTGCAGGGCCTCATCCGCCGTTACATGGTTGAAATTCATCTCAAAAACGAGCTGGCAGGCAAGCTCTCTGGCATTGGTTCTGGTCATATTGCGCGTTCCTCTTTCTCTTGTTCTCAGCTCAGCCTCAGCGCTTCGTTTCCTTTGGAAGCGCGATGCCGCAGATATTCACGTCCACCTGGGAAACCGGAATGCCGGTCACGGATTCCACGCTGCCCTTCACCGCGTCCTGCACGCTCTTTGCCAGTGAAAACACGCTGTAGCCGAATTTTGCAACGACGTTGCAGGTGATGCAGATGGAGTTGTCCTCCTTCGTGTTCAGGCGGATGCCCTTTGCAAGCGTCTTCATGCCGAGCATCTCGGCAATGTCGGTGCTGATGCTGCTGGAAAGGCCGCAGACGCCCTCTACCTCCAGAACAGCCATCGCCGCCACAGACGCAACAACCTCTTCAGAGATCTGAATCGAGCCGTTTTCCGCCTTCTGCATGTAATATTCCTTGTTGTCTGCCATGATAACGCCTCCATACCGGACTTTGAAGTGCTACCATTGTACCATAAATCATAAGAATTTCAACACCTTTGTTTCTCCGCGCGTCCGGCAGAGCCGCCGCGGCGTTATTTTACCTCTACGATGCGCAGCTCCGTCAGGGAATAGTCCGTCTGGGAGGTCACAACGTCGGAAATCAGCGCGACGTCGCTCTGGCTCAGGCCCTCCGCTGGCGCGGAAACCGCGACGCAGATGTTTCCGTCCGCCGCGTAGGCGACGCAGTCCTGATAGCCCTTGGCGATGATCAGGCTTTCAATCTGCGCCTCGCTGAGCGCGGTCGCGACGATTTCGTTGAGCTTTTCCGAGGCGCTCTGCCCCAGCGCGTCTGTTTCGTCATAGGCGATGGTCTGCTCCAGAAGCTCGACGGCGGAGTCCCTGGATTCCTGCCGGCTCAGCCGGACCTGGGCAAAATAGTCTGCCGCGTCTGTCTCGGATTCTTGGGAAAGCGTCTGCGCTTCCTCGTCCTGCCCGGTCTGCCCCATCACCTGCGCGGCATCGAGCGTTTCCGTCAGGTCCACCGCCTGCTGCTTCTGCGTGTAGCTCCAGTTCAGATAGACACCGGCGCAGGCCAGCAGCAGAACCGTCGCAATGACCGCGTTTCGTTTCCAGATTTTCATGATGACTCCTCCTGTTGCTCCTTCATTTTTACCACTGAAATTCTATCGCTTCCAAGCCCGGTCAGGCTTGAGACAGCCTCCATCACCGCAAGCCTGACGCTTGCCCGGTCCGCGCCCTGGCACACCACGAGCGCGCCCTGATACCTCGGATACTGCGTCATGGTGATAAGCGCCTGCTTTGCGCTTGCGCCCTCCGCGCGAAGAACCGTGCTTGTCTGCACGGTCTGGCCGGAGCTGTCCGTGCTTTTGCGCGTATCGGACTGATAGACGTTCTCCTCTCCGGAGGCAAGCGTCAGCATCAGCCGGACCTCTCCCGCGCCCTGAATCTGGCTTAAAATCGCCTCAAGCTCCGTCCGCGTCTTTTCAAGATCAAAAGATGGCGTCTGCGTCTGTGCCGGCGCGGGCGTCTTCTCTGTTTTTGCAAACAGCAGCAGGCAGGCCGCCCCGAAAAGCGCCAGCACCAGAGCCCCCCGCTTTTCAAGCACGGCTCCGATCCGCCGCCTTAAAAGCTCCAGCCTTTCCCGGTTCATGGCTGCCACGCCTGCCTTTCCTCCGGAATTGCAAGATTCCGCGCAATCAGCGCCTGAAGCGCAAGCTTCTGCTGCGCCGTGGGGCTTCCGCGGAGCGTCACCGCGTATGGGTATGGTCCCTGCCCGGTATCCTTGGTCTGAACCTCCGCTTCAATCGAAAGACCAAGCCCCACTGCCTTGTCCAATATATATGCCTGTGTTTTTTCCGTTATGATCATCTCCATCAGCGCCCGGTTTTTTAAATTCACCTGTGTTCTTGCCTCCTCCGTTTCAATTTCGAGCCTTGAAAGCTGCAGCGCCAGGTCCTCCGGGTCGATGCGCGCAAGCGGGCGCAGCGCCGTCAGCGTCAGCAGCAGCGCGCAGGCAAGCGTGACGCCCCGGCGCGCCGCGCCCCTGGGCGCAAGCTGGGCGGCAAGCGCCGAAAGGAACGCGGCCGCCGCCAGAGAAAACAGATACCCTCTTACCGCCTCTATCCTACGTTCACCGCCTTCATGAAACAGCACACGCTCATCAGCAGCATCACGCCGCAGCAAAGCGTCATGGAAAACAGGAACCCCATCGCCGTGCACAGACGCTTCATCAGGCTCCCCTCCTCCTTCGGTGAGAGGAACGCGCCGGCTGCGCATGTCACGCGCAGGGCAAGGTAATGAAGCGCGATGCGCAGAAGCGGCGCAAGCAGAATTGCGAGAATGGCCAGCGCGCCGAATGCGCCTGCAGAAGCTCTCAGGACCGACGCAGCAGCAGCAATGGAGCCCGACGCGTCAGAAAGAATCCCTCCCACCACCGGCACCGCCGCCGAAAGGGCTGCCTTTGCCGCCTCTGCCGCCGCGCCGTCCGCGCTGCCGGAGAGAATCCCGGTGATGCAGAGATAACCCGCAAACAGATACATCACGCCCTTCAGGCCCGTGCGGATCGCCCAGTCCGCAAGCTCAGAAAAGCGGCCCAGGCCCGGCTGCGCAAACGCGCTCTGCGCGGCTGCCAGCATGATATAGAGATAGACCAGCGGAATCAGCAGCGAGCGGATAAGGCTGATCAGCACGCCAAAAAACAGGCAGGAGCCCGCGTAGACGCTCCCGGCCGTCACGCTTGCGCCGGAGGCTGCCGCCGCGGAGCACAGGACACTCAGAAGAAGCTTGGAATAGCTCTCCAGCTCCTCGATCGTCTGCCGCGCCAGCGCAATCATGCCGGACATGGAGCCGGCGCAGATTCCGCAGATGCACACAGCCGCCGCCATGCGCAGCCAGGGTGCGGCGGACTGCGGCGCAAGCGCCTGCGCCAGCGCGCACATAAGCGCCGCGCCCAGCAGAAGTCCGCTCAGGCGGAGCGCGCTGCGGACGCCGTCGCCCATGCCGGAAAGAACGCCCTGCACCAGCTCCCACAGGCGCTCGGAAAAATTTCCGCCCGCAGTTCTGGCGGACGCGCTGGTCAGGGCGCGCTGCTCCAGGCTGAGGCCCTGCTCCAGCTGATCGACGCCAAGAATCTCCGCCTCGCGCTGTGTAAGCTCCTCCGCGCACACCGCCGTGCTGAGTCCGAACAGCAGAAGACAGAGCATCAGAATTTTTCGCACATCATCCTCCCGTGAGCTCCCGCAGCAGCTGCAGAACCGCGCCTGCAAGCGGCAGCGTCACATATACGGCTGCGACCGTGCCGCACAGCTGCGCCGCGCCCGCCAGCGTCTTCTGCCCGCAATCCTCGCAGATGCTGCTGACAAAGCCGGTCAGCGCCCCGATCGCAAGAGCCTTCATCAAGGGGCCCAGCGCGGCGCTTTCAAGCCCCGCCAGATCCCGCAGCTGCTCGGCGAAGGCCAGCGCCGGTTCCATCAGCGTCAGAACCGCCGAGACGGCCAGCGCCGCGCCCAGCGCCGCAAGCGCCGCCGTGTGCGCGGGAAGCTCCTTTTTCAGCGCCGCGCACAGCCCCGCGCAGATTCCAAGCGCCGCCAGAAGCCTGACCGCCAGCTCCATCAGAACTGAAAGAGCGTCTTGACCAGGTCAAAGAGCTCTGCAATCCGCTGAACCACGATCATCAGCACCACAACCAGCGCCGCAAGCGACGTCATGGTCGCCTGCTCCTCCCGTCCGGAGCGGACCAGCACCTGGTTCAGAATCGAAACAATGATGCCGACCGCCGCAATTTTAAAGATCAGATCAATCTCCATTTAAAGAAGAATCACCGCCATTGCAAGCGCAGTGCACACGCCGATCACACAGTAGCTCCTGCACCGCCCCGCGCTGGCGCGCTGCAGGCCTTCAAGCTCTGCGCTCAGCCGCTTCTGCGCCAGGCAGATGACCCTTGCGCTCCCCTCCGCGTCCAGCCTTCCAAGGCTCATCGCAAGAGAGCTGAGCGCAGACCTTGTCCGCTCGGAAATACACAGCCCCGGTGTCCGGCGCAGGGCCGCCTGCATGGCAAAGTGGACGCCGCAGGGATTCTGCAGCTGCTCCGCCCAGCTGTGAAAGAAGGCTCCGACCACCGGATTTTCGTTTTCTGACAGGCACTCCAGCAGCTCCGGGAGCGGAAGCTGGCGGTACAGAAGCTCGCCCCGCAGCGCCTCCAGCCCGGAGATCAGCCCCTCCAGCTGCGCGCTTTGCCGCCGGACGTTTCCGGCCAGATGAAAGCCAACGGCGCATGACGCGGTCATGACGCATCCGATTCCAATCAGTTTGAGCATTCTCTCAGCCCCTCCCAGCTGTAATTTCTGTGCGCGTCGAGTACAATTGCGTTTTCAAATACCTCCAGCTCCAGAAGCCTTCGATACAGGGCGCGCTTTTGAAGCTCCGCCGTGCCGGCGGCGTGCGCCGTCGCCAGAAGCCGTACGCCGCAGCCGCCCGTCTCCCGGATGGCCTCCAGGTCCTCCGGCGCGGTGATCTCGTCAAGCGCAATCCAGTCCGGTCCCATCCCGCGCAGCAGCATCCAGACGCCCGTACTCTTGGGACAGCCGGACAGCACGTCTGTGCAGGGGCCGAGGTCAAACTGCGCCTGCGCAAAGGCCGTCCCCGCAATCTCCCTCCGCTCGTCCACCACGCATACGCGCGCGCCGTGTCCGGAGAGATAGCGGATGCACGC
>CAKUHJ010000006.1 GCA_934655935.1 uncultured Oscillospiraceae bacterium
GTCAGATTTCCGAGCCGCTCATGATCCATCAGGGTATGAGCAAGAAGCAGGCGGCAGAGAAGGCCGTGGCGCTTCTGGCGGACGTCAAGATTCCGAATCCTGAGGTCGTCGCCAAGCAGTATCCGCACCAGCTCTCCGGCGGTATGCGCCAGCGCGTCATGATCGCGATGGCCCTCGCGTGCCGGCCCAAGCTTCTCATTGCGGACGAGCCGACCACCGCGCTCGACGTGACCATTCAGGCGCAGATTCTGAAGCTCATGAATGAGCTGCGGGAAAAGAACGGAACTGCGGTTCTGTTCATCACGCACGACCTCGGCGTCATCAACCAGATGGCGGACAATGTCGCGGTTATGTACTGCGGCCAGGTTGTGGAATATGCGCCCGCGGAGACCATTTTCCACAAGAGCGCGTTCTCCCATCCCTATACCGAGGGCCTGATGCTCTCCATCCCGCGTCTGGATACGCCCAGCGACGAACGCCTTGAGGCGATTCCCGGCGCAGTTCCGCACCCGCTGGATCTTCCGAAGGGCTGCAAGTTTGCCCCGCGCTGCAAGTACGCGACGCAGCGCTGCCTGGAGGAGGAGCCGGAGCTGATTCATGTCTCCGATACCCAGCAGGTTCGCTGCTTCTACGCGAGGAAGGAGGACAGACATGCAAAATAACGGGAAGAAGGTTCTGCTTCGCATCAGCAACCTCAAGCAGTATTTCCCGCTGAAGGGCGGCCGCTTTGTCAAGGCCAACGACGGCATTACGCTGGATATTTACGAGGGCGAGACCTTCGGCCTCGTCGGCGAGTCCGGCTGCGGCAAGTCGACCCTCGGCCGTACGATCCTTCAGCTCTACCATCAGACCTATGGCCGTACAATGTACTATGGCCGCTCGCTTGACGATCTTGCGCCGAAGTATGTCATCGATACGGTCAAGAACCTGAAAAAGCGCCGCGCGAAGCTTGCCGAGCTGGAGCAAAAGCGCGACAGGCTCGAAGCCGAGTACCAGAAGCTTTCGGAAAAGGAGCAGTACGCCAAGCACGGCGAGCTTGACACAGCCCGGAAGCTGGCGGAGGATGCGCTGCTGGATATCACAAAGATTATCGGCGGCTTCCTGATTGTGGACAACCTTGACCCGATCGTCGACGTCTACTCCAGAGACTATGCCGTCGCCCGCAAGCTCTCCGCGCTGGAGGAAAAGCGCCAGAGCCTGCAGGTGGATGCCGACGACGCAGCCTACGCCAAGAAGGCGTCCAGTGAGAATGGCAAGGGCAGCAAGGACGCTGCTCTGGAGAAGGCGAACGCCCGCCTTGCGCAGTGCGACAGCGAGATTGCCGCGCTCCGCAAGCAGCTGGAGCGCGTGCGCGCGGAAATTGAAAAGCTGCGCGCGCCGTACGCAAACAACGCCGAATTCCAGAAGTACGAGGCCTACCGCGACGACGGCATCGACCTTGCGCGCCTGGAGTATAACGAGATGCGCCGCCTGCGCAGCGACATGCAGCTGATCTTCCAGGACCCCTATTCCTCCCTGAACCCGCGCATGAGCGTCGGCCAGATCATCAGCGAGGGTATGCTGGCGCACAACATGATCAAGAAAAAGGACGCCCGCATGCAGGAGCTGGTTCTGAAGATCATGGACCAGTGCGGCCTTGCGCCTTACTTCCTGCACCGGTTCCCGCACCAGTTCTCCGGCGGCCAGCGGCAGCGCATCGGCATCGCCCGCGCGCTTGCCACGAACCCGCGCTTTGTGGTCTGCGACGAGGCGGTTTCCGCGCTGGACGTGTCCATTCAGGCGCAGATCATCAACCTCCTTCTGGACCTCAAGGAGGAGCAGAACCTGACCTACATGTTCATCACCCACGACCTGTCTGTCGTCAAGTACATCTCGGACCGTGTGGGCGTCATGTACTTGGGCTCCATGGTGGAGTTGGCTGCGGCCGATGACATCTTCCACCATCCGATTCACCCGTATACCGAGGCGCTTCTCAACGCGATTCCGACGACGGATACCGTCGGCGCGAAGGAGCTGTCGATCCTGGAAGGCGATATTCCGAGCCCGGTGAACCCGCCGAAGGGCTGCAAGTTCCATACGCGCTGCAAGTACTGCACGGAAATCTGCACGCAGGTCGTCCCGGAGTGGGAGGAGGTCCGCCCGAACCATTTCGTCGCCTGCCACCACAAGCTTGAGGTCAAGGAGTAACCGGCATGCTGTTTCAGAAGAAGGTAGACCGCGCCATGCGCTTTCAGAAGGAGCGCAATGAGGCCGCCGGCAGCGAAAAAATCACACGGGACGAGGACCGGGATATGGTCAGCAAAAAGGACCTGTTTGCGATGATTTTCTCCGCCCTGCTGACGATTTTGCCGGTGGCGCTGCTGGTGCTGCTGGTCATCACCTTCGGCGCGTACTTTCTGTTTTTCCACTGATTGTTTTTCAGGCCGCGGAGCTTACGCTCCGCGGCCTGAAGCATGCGCAGGGCTATCCAGGCTCCGCCGCACCCAAGGGGGAGCCCTGGGTGCGGCGCTTTTTGAAGGGCACAGGCCCGGAAATCCGAAGTCGGATGTCCGGGCCTGTGTGCGTTTTTAAACCAGCAGCGTCAAAGGCTCAGGGCTCCTCACGCTCGCGAAGACCGGCTACGCTGGAAATCGGAAGTGAGAAGCAGATGGCACCGGCCGGCGTGCCGGGGCCGGCATGCTGGCTGATGGCCTTCATAATGGCGGCCTTTTCATCGGAATGGGCCACAATGTAGACAACGTCCTTCTCCGTGGCAAGGTTGACGCCGAGGAACTTCTGCGCGCGCTGCGCGCCGGTGCCCTTCGCGTGCAGAACCGTTCCGCCGCCCGCGCCCGCGCCGCGCGCGGCGTCCATGACGGCGTCCGAATGTCCCTCGTTGAGAATGGCGATGATCAGTTCGTGTGAGAATTCCATATTGGGCGCGCCTCCTGTCTGCTTGCCGTCGGTGAGATATTCCAGCGTTTTTCCCCCGGCTACGCTCTTGAGCGGGATGCTCATCATGATGCCGTTGCCGGGAATGTCCAGAAACATGCGCCGCTTCGCCTGCCGGAAGAGCTGGCGGGTTTGCTCCGCGCTGGCTGCGGCGCTGAGAATGGCCTTTTCCTTCGGGTCGAGGCCGTAGATGAGCAGATGCTCGTCGCGGGCGGTGCCGCGGCCCAGCTTTGTCAGCACCATGCCGACGCCGGCGCTCTGATAAATGGAGGACATGGCCTCGCTCCGGTCGCGGTCCGTGATTGCAATGACGTAATACAGCTCCATCTTACACCGCCTCCCAAAGCTCGATGATTTCGTCGTCGGCAAAGTCCGCGGTGGCGGGCTGCGCCTGACGGCGGGACTTGACAACGTAAATTGCGCCCATGACCTGCACGGTAATCAGCGGCATCATGGCGACCAGGGCCACAAGCCCGAACGCATCCGTCATGACGTTGCCGCCGACGGCCTGGCTCGCGCCCATGGCCATGGGCAGCATGAAGGTCGCCGTCAGCGGGCCGGAGGCCACGCCGCCGGAGTCAAAGGCGATGGCGGTAAAGGTGCGCGGGACGAAAAAGCTCAGGGCCAGCGCGATCAGATAGCCGGGAACCATGAACCAGAGAATCGGAAGCCCGGTCAGCACGCGCAGCATCGCAAGCCCGTTGGCGGCCGAAACCGCGATGGACAGACTCAGGCCCATGGCTTTTTCGGAGATGGCGCCCGCGCTCAGCTCCTCCACCTGCTTGTTGAGTACATGCACGGCAGGCTCTGCCTTGATGATGAACCAGCCCATGAGCATGGCCAGCGGGATGAGGCACCAGCGCACCGCGCTTTCGCCGAGCGCCGCGCCAAGCACGGTCCCGAGCGGGGAGAAGCCGACGTTGACGCCGGTCAGGAACAGAACCAGCCCCACATAGGTGTAGGCAATGCCCATAAGAATCCGCAGCAGCTGAAGCTTTCGCAGCCGCAGGGATACGAGCTGGAAGATCAGGAAGAATCCAAAAATCGGAAGCAGCGCAACGGCGACCTCTTTTATGTAATCGGGCAGCGCGTGGAGATAGGAGGCGCCCAGCGCCACGGTGTCGGCCGCGGCGGAGATTTCGGGCGCGCCGCTCTGGGCGCTTTCCGCGTGGTAGAAGAGGTTCAGCAGCATCACCGAGAGGATCGGGCCGATGGAGCACAGGGCCACCAGGCCGAAGCTGTCCGCCTTGGCGTTTTCGTCAGAACGGATGGACGCGACGCCGACGCCGAGCGCCATGATGAACGGCACGGTCATCGGTCCCGTGGTGACGCCGCCGGCGTCAAAGGCGACGGAGAGAATCCCTGCGTCCGAGAGCGCGGCCAGCGCGAAGACAATCGCGTAGAAGACAATCAGCAGCAGCCGCAGCGAAATGGAAAACAGAATGCGCGCCATGCACAGCGTCAGAAACAGGCCCACGCCGACCGATACGGTCAGAATCAGGGTCGTCTTGTCAATGCCGGGGACGTTGGCCGCAAGCACCTGCAGGTCCGGCTCCGCTACGGTAATGGCCGCGCCGAGCACAAAGCTCAGCGCCAGAATCAGCCCGAGCTTGCGGGACTTGGTCATCCTTGCGCCGATGAGCGTGCCGATGCGCGTCATGGACTGCTCTGCGCCGAGGCTGAACAGCGCCATACCCGCCAGCAGCAGGATTGCGCCCAGAAGGAACGAAAGCATCAGCCCCGTCTGCACCGGAATGAGCAGGAGGCACAAAACCGCGACAATCAGGGTAATCGGCAGAACAGAGGCCGCCGATTCCTTCAGTTTTTCCTGGAGATTCTGATAAATGTGCAAAATGGCCGGTTCCTTTCCGCGTAATTTAAAATCATTATATCAAGCAGAGGCTGCTTTGTCCCGTAAAAAAAACTTTACGGCGGTATAAAAAGCAGGAGCGCGCGGGGGCTCGCTCCTGGGAAGGGTCAGGTCTTCCGGATGAACTGCTGCCCGCATTTCGGACAGCGGATGTTGATTTTGCCCTTGCCGCGCGGAACGCGGACCGTCTGGCGGCAGCCGGGGCAGCGGAAATAACGGTTCTTCCGGTCAGACAGGCGGGAAAGGAGGCGGCAGAAGGCCGCGTTTTCCTGCCGCCGGGCGGAAAGATTGCGCGAGTAGGTGCGCACGATGGACCAGATCAGCGGCACATACGCCAGAAGCCCGAACAGGCTCATCCAGGCTGCGCCCAGCCGCGTGCCGACTGCGCTGAGCACAATCAGAACCAGCGAGAGTATCAGCAGCCATTTGTTCAGCCGGTCCATTCCATACCGGCCCGTCATAAACCGGCGCAGCGCGTCGCCTATTTTCCGAAACATCCAATCACCCTCAAGCTTTGCATCCGCGGAGAAGAGCATGCGTACTCCTGCCGGCGGACGCTTTGATATGCGTATTATACAAAACAGCCTGAAAAAAACAAGCTTGGCGGGGAAATGTTTATAGAAAGTTCAAATTCTGCACATCTGCGGGATGCGCGCGTCCAGCGTCCAGTTTATTCAGCCTCGGGAACCCTGCGCAGCTGGACGATCAGAAGCTCCGGCCGGTTCCCGATGCGGACCGGAAGCTTCCGGCTGCCGCCGAGACCGCGGCTGACAAAAAGGTTGGTGCGGCCGCTCTGATAAAGCCCGGCGGCGTCCTTGGGAAAGAGGTTATAATGCACACCGAAGAGCGCGCCGACAAACGGAAGCCGCACAATGCCGCCGTGCGCATGGCCGCTGAGCACGGTGTCCACGCCGAGCTTTGCCCATAGAGAAAGCTGATCATTCCGGTGCGCAAGCATGAGGATGTAGACCTCCTCGCCCTGCGCCTGCCGGATTTCCCGGACCAGCGCGGCGGGCGTTTTCTGGTCGTACGGGCCGTTCGGATCGTCCACGCCGGCGAGCACAAGCCTGTCTTCGCCGCGTATGAGCACGGTGTATTCGTTGCTCAGCCGCCGGACGCCGCAGCGTTCAAGCAGGGAAAACAGCGCCTGCCGCCGCGGCGCGCCCAGCCCCCATTCGTGATTTCCCGTGACATAATAGACCGGCGCGATGGCGCGCAGCCCCTCCAGCAGCGGCGGGAGCATGGAAAAATCGGTATATTCGTCGGCAAGGTCGCCCGTGATGGCGATCAGGTCCGGCTGCGCGAGCCGGACGCGGCTGAGAAGATAGGCCGAATCCCGGTCAAAGCTTCTGCCGTGCAGGTCGGAAATCTGCGCAATCCGCAGCCCGGAAAAGCCCTGCGGCACACGCGTGCCGGAGGAAAACAGAAGCGTGGCGTCCAGCGTGAAGTTCTCCAGCCATACCAGCCCCGCCAGCAGCAGGGCCGCCGGTGCGAGCAGACGCAGGCCTCGCCTGCGGGTTTGCTTCATTGCGCAGGCCTCCTTTTACATCTTTTATATTTTTTGTTATCTTATCATAAAACCGGAGCAAAGAAAAGCGGAACCGGCGCAGAATGGGCGCAGCCGCCGCCCGTTCCGCGCAGGAAAATCGCCTTTCCGGCGGATTTTACGCCGATTATGGGTTGTGATATCGGGAATATGATGCTATAATAACAAAAAAGAAAAAGAATAATGGATGTGTATCGGAATTGAAGTACGGAGCATGGACGATTTCGTCCTATGAGCCTGCAGCCGCCAGCCGTCTGGTGGAGGCGGGCTTCTCGCCCATCACGGCGGCGGTTTTGTGCAGCCGTGGGATGACGGAGCCGGAGAAGGCCCGGCAATTTTTAAGCTGCGACGGGGCGCTGTCCTCGCCCTTTTCGCTTTTGGACATGGACAAGGCCAGCGCGCGCGTAAAAAGGGCGCTGGAGCGGCGCGAGCATATTGCTGTCTTCGGAGACTACGACGTCGACGGCATCACAGCCACCTGCCTTCTGACGGAATTTCTGCGCAAGCGCGGCGGCTGCGTGACAAGCTATATCCCGGCCCGGCTGGAGGAGGGCTACGGCCTGAATCCGCTTGCCATCCGGACGCTGAAGCGGCAGGGCGTGCAGCTGATTGTAACGGTCGACTGCGGCATCACCGCCGCGGAGGAGGCCGAGCTCTGCGCGGAGCTCGGGATGGATCTTGTCATCACGGATCACCACGAATGCAAGGCAGCCCTGCCGCGGGCGCAGGCGCTGGTGGACCCGCACCGGCCCGATCAGCCCCCGCAGCGGCAGGAGCTGGCCGGCGTCGGCGTCGCGTTCAAGCTGGCCGCGGCCATCGACGGCGACCAGGAGGCGCTGCTGGAGGAATACAGCGACCTTCTGTGCCTGGGCACGGTTGCCGACGTTATGCCCCTGACGGGGGAAAACCGGCGGATGGTTTCCGTGGGCCTGGCCGCGCTGGCAAACCCGAAGCGGGTGGGCCTGGCTGCGCTGATGGCCGAGTGCGGCGTGCACGGCGGCCCCGTGACCGCGGGGACGGTCGGCTACACGCTGGCGCCCCGGATCAACGCCGCCGGACGCATGGGAGAGGTTGCGCTGGCGACCGAGCTGTTTTTGACAAAGGATGCCGGAAGGGCTGTGGAGCTTGCTTCAAGCCTGTGCCGGCTGAACCGTAAGCGGCAGGAAATTGAATCGGAAATCTACCGCGAGGCCGTCGCGATGCTGCCGGCGGGGAAGCCGCCGCAGGCAATCGTCCTGGCGGATGAGAAATGGCACCAGGGCGTGGTCGGCATTGTGGCCTCGCGGATGGCGGAGGAGTTCAGCTGCCCGACGTTCCTGATCTGCCTGGACGGGGAGAAGGGCAAGGCCTCCTCCCGCTCCTACGGCGGATTCAACCTGTTCCGGGCGCTGCAAGAGCATTCGGCGCTGCTGGAGAGCTACGGCGGGCATGAGCTGGCGGCGGGCTTTACCATCCGCTGCAGCCAGATTCCGCAGTTCCGCGAGGCGATCACCGAATCGTGCCGCGCGTTTCTGCAGAGCAGCGAGGCGAGCGCGGCGCTGACGGTCGACTGTGAAATTCCGCCGGAGCTGCTGACGCTTGCCAATATTCAGGCCCTGGACGAGCTGGAGCCCTGCGGCGCGCAGTGCCCAAGGCCGGTTCTGTGCATGAAGCATCTGACGGTGCTGGAGCTTTCGGAAATCGGCGGAGGAAAGCATCTGCGCCTTCGCCTGGGGCGCGGGCGGGAGACCTGGAGCGCCATCTTCTTTTCCACGGACGCCGCGCGCGCGGCCATCGCGCAGGGCGATGTGGTGGAGGCCGCCTTCACCCCGCAGATCAACGAGTACCGCGGCGTACGCTCCGTGCAGCTGAGCCTTGTGGATATCCGTCCGGACGCGGAGGTGCTTTCGGCGCAGGACCGCGACCGCGCGGCCTACGGAAGGCTTCAGCACGGCGATGAAAGCGCGGACGACGCGGCGCTTCTGCTTCCCGAGCGGCGGCAGTTTGTGGCGCTGTGGCGGTATCTGGCCGCATGCGCGCAGGAGGGCGTGGTATACGAGGAGCTCGGCTGCCTGAGCCGGAAGGTTTCGCGCTGCGCCAGGCTTCCCATGAGCGTGGGAAGGGTAAAGATATGTCTGGATATTTTTCAGGAGCAGGGGCTCATCGAGCTTGAGCAGCGGCCAAAGCTGCTGTGCATCCGCCTGTGCGCGGGCGGACGCAAGGTGGACCTTGAGCAGAGCCGGATCCTGATTCACTTAAAAAAGCAAAAGGCAGGAAATTAATGGAGACCAAACAGGAATATTATGAATCCATGCTGCAGGCCGTTCAGCGCTATGCGCCGGGCGCAGACCTGGAGCTGATCAGAAAGGCCTACGCCTATGCGGACGAAAAGCATAAAAGCCAGCTCCGCAAGTCCGGCGAGCCGTATATCATCCACCCGCTGGCTGTGGCGGAAATCGTGGCGGAAATCGGCCTGGATACCGACGCCATCGTCGCCGCGCTGCTGCACGACTGTCTGGAGGATACCGACGCCAGCTTTGAGGAAATCTCAAGTCTCTTCGGCGAGACGGTCGCGAATCTGGTCGAGGGCGTTACGAAGCTGACGCGCGTGCAGTATTCCACCATGGAGGAGCAGCAGATGGAGAATCTGCGGAAGATGTTCATGGCCATGTCCAAGGACATCCGCGTGATCCTCATCAAAATTGCCGACCGTCTGCACAACACCCGCACGCTGGAATTCCAGACGCCGGCCAAGCAGATTTCAAAGTCCATGGAGACGATGGAAATCTATGCGCCTCTGGCGCACCGGCTCGGCATGCAGAAGATCAAATGGGAGCTTGAGGACGTCTCGCTCAAGTATCTGGACCCCGAGGGCTACCAGCAGATCATCGATTACCTGCAGGCCAATGAAAAGCAGTCCTCCGATTTTATGAACGCCATCCAGTCCAAGATTACAGACCGCCTGGCGTCCGTGGGCATCCACGGGTCCATCTATGGGCGCATCAAGCACACGTATTCCATTTACCGCAAGATGCGCGCGCAGAATAAATCCATCGACGAGCTGTACGACCTGTACGCCTTCCGCGTGATTGTGGACAACATCGCCGACTGCTACAATGTCCTGGGGCATATCCACGATCTGTTCAATCCCATTCCGGGCCGCTTCAAGGACTATATTTCAACGCCGAAGCCCAACATGTATCAGTCGCTGCATACGACGGTCATCGGCTCGCAGGGCATTCCCTTTGAGGTGCAGATCCGCACCTGGGAGATGCATCAGACGGCGGAGTACGGCGTCGCGGCGCACTGGAAGTACAAGCAGAACGCTGGCGAGGGCTCGGAGAAGGAATTCGAGTGGGTCCGGAGGCTGCTTGAAAACCAGCAGGACGTGGAGGCGGACGACTATATCCATTCGCTCAAGATCGACATGTTTGACGACGAGGTCTTTGTCTTCACGCCGAAGGGCAAGGTCATTTCTCTGCCCACCGGCTCGACGCCCATCGACTTTGCCTACACCATCCATTCCGCGGTCGGCAACTCCATGATCGGCGCCAAGGTCAACAACCGCATCGCAAGCTACGACGCGCAGCTCCACAACGGCGATATTGTGGAGATTCTGACCTCCAGGACCGCCAAGGGACCCAGCCGGGACTGGCTGAACATCTGCCAGTCCAACCAGGCGCGCATCAAGATCAAGCAGTGGTTCAAGAAGGAAAAGCGCGAGGAGAACATCATCCGCGGCCGGGCGAGCTTCGAGTCGGAGCTGCGCCACGCGGGGCTTGAGCCGGCGCTGCTGCAGAACGACGATGTGCTTCCCATGATTCTCAAGAAGGTCGCCTTCGACTCTCTGGACGATCTTTACGCGGCCATCGGCTACGGCGGCATTACCGCGGCGAAGGCGGTCGGCCGCATGCGCGACGAGCTTTCGCGCGCGAGCCGCGCCATGACGCCCAAAAACCTTGCCAACATCGGGCGGACGGATGAAAACGCCGTCAATTCCTCCGGCGTCATTGTTGAGGACATCGGCAGCTGCATGATCAAATTCAGCCGCTGCTGCGCGCCGGTGCCAGGCGACGAGATTATCGGCTTTATCACCAAGGGCTACGGCGTGTCCGTGCATCGCAGGGACTGCCCGAACGCGAAGCGCGCGGAGGACCCGGAGCAGCATGGCCGCTGGGTGAAGGTCACCTGGGCCGAGAGCCCGGAATCCACGTTCCTGACCAGTCTCGAGCTCGAGGCCACGGACCGCGACAGCCTGATGCTGGATATCGCCACCATTATGACGACGCTGCGGATGCGCCTGAATGAGATGACGGCGCGCTCGGTCGGCAACGGGAAAATTCTGACGGTCCTGCGCTTTTATGTTCACAACCGCACGGAGCTGGAGACGGTCCGGCTCCGCCTGCGCGGCATTTCCGGCGTCATCGATGTGCGCCGCGGCACAGAATAAAGGAGAAGCTATGAAAGCAGTTGTTACCCGCGTGCGCTCCGCCTGCGTTTGCATTGACGGCGCGGTGCACGGAAAAATCGGAAGGGGCTTTTTGATTCTGCTCGGCGTCGGGCCGGAGGACACCAGCGAAAAATGCCGCAAGCTTGCGGAAAAGGTTCTGGGCCTGCGGGTCTTCCGCGACGAGAACGACAAGATGAATCTTTCTCTTGCGGACGTCGGCGGAGAGGTGCTTGTGGTCAGCCAGTTTACGCTTTACGGCGACGTCAGCCACGGCAGACGCCCGAGCTTTACGGGCGCTGCAAGGCCGGAGCTTGCCGTTCCGCTTTACGAGCAGTTCCTTTCCGAATGCGAACGGCTGGGCTTTGCGCCGCAGCACGGCGAATTCGGGGCCTATATGCAGGTGGAATCCGTCAACGACGGGCCGGTCACGCTGATTGTCGACACCAACGATTTAAAGTGAGGAGTGGCTATGAACATTCAAACGCTGACCCTTGGACCGCTTGAAACGAATTGCTATCTGCTGTGGGACCAAGCCTCCGGCGAGGCCGCGGTGATCGATCCCGCGGCGAAGCCGGAGCAGATCTGGCAGGCCCTGCAGGACCATGGGCTTACGCTGCGCATGATTCTTCTGACGCATGCGCACTTTGATCACATCGGCGCGCTGCAGGCGCTCCATGCGCGCAGCGGAGCGCCTGTGTTTGTCCACGAGGCGGACACGCACAACCCCGGAGGCCTTTCCCACGGACTTCTTGTCTGCACGGACGTCTACGCCGAGGGCGATGTTCTGCGCCTGGGCGGAATTTCCATCCGCGTTCTGCATACGCCCGGCCACACGCCGGGCTCTGTGTGCCTTCTGGCGCAGGACGCGCTCTTTTCCGGCGATACGCTCTTCTGCGGCTCGGCGGGGCGGACGGACCTTGGGGGGGATGAGCAGGCGCTTTTTTCCTCGCTCAGAAGGCTCGGCACGCTGCCGGACGAAACGCGCGTGTTCCCGGGACACGGAGAGCGCACGGTCCTCGGCACGGAAAAGCAGACGAATTTTTACCTTCGTGAGGCGATGCGCCGATGAAGCTGCTGTTAAAGAATCATTCAGAGCGCTACGCGGTGGAGCAGCTGCAGCTGCAGCTGTTTCCGGATACGCCGAGCGAATTTGTCACCGGCGAGTTTGAGGGCGACGGCGCGCGCAGCGCGCTGTTTCGCGGCAGGACCTTCCTGACGGCGCGCACACAGATTACCTGGCACGGAAAAACGGCCAGCGCGCAGCGCCGCGTCCGCCTGTCTCAGGCGGATGTGCGCCAGACCCGGCGGATTCTGCAGCAGAGCTACTATCTTGCCGCCGTGCAGCTGCTGCCGAACCGGCCACCGTGGGGCGCGCTCTCCGGCGTCCGGCCCAGCAAGCTCTCTACAAAATGCCTTCAGGAGGGCGGCACCAGCGCCCAGGCGCGAAGGCTTATGGAGCAGGTTTATTATGTGACGCCCGAGCGGGCGAAGCTCTGCGTCGAGGCCTCTGAGGCGACGCTTGCGGCGGCGGAGCTTCTGGAGGAAAGGGACCTGTCCGTCTACATCGGCATTCCCTTCTGCCCGACGCGCTGCGCATACTGTTCGTTTGTGAGCGAATCCATCGAGCGCTGCGGAAGCCTGCTTCCGGCCTATCTGCAGTGCCTGGAAAAGGAAATCCGCTATACCGGCGCGCTGCTTGCCGCGTCCGGCTATCACATCCGCACGCTCTATATCGGCGGCGGCACGCCGACGACGCTTTCCGCGCCGCAGCTGACGGAGCTTCTTGCCTGCGTCCGGGACAGCTTCGACCTTTCCCGCTGCCTGGAATTTACCGTTGAGGGCGGAAGACCCGATACGCTGGACGCACAGAAGCTCCGCGCAATCCGGCAGGGCGGTGCGGCGCGCATCTCCATCAATCCGCAGACCATGTCGGACGCTGTGCTGCGCGCGGTCGGAAGGCGGCATACCGCCGCACAGACGGCCGAGGCCTTCGGCCTGGCGCGCGAAGCCGGCTTTGACGATATCAACATGGACCTCATCGCGGGCCTTCCGGGCGATACGCCGGCCTCGTTTGCCTCCTCGCTTTCGCAGGTGCTGGAGCTGGGGCCGAGCAATGTGACGGTACACACGCTGGCGCTGAAAAAAAGCGCGACGCTGTTTCAGAAGCGCTCCGGCCTTCCTGCGCAGGAGGCGGTTGCGCAGATGCTCCGGGACGCGGAGCCGGCGCTGCGCGGCGCAGGCTTTTCCCCGTATTATCTCTACCGCCAGAAATATATGTCCGGCAGCTTTGAAAATACCGGCTGGCGCCGGGAGGGCTACGTCGGACTTTACAACATATACATGATGGAAGAGCTGCACACGATTCTCTCACTCGGCGGGGGCGGCATGAACAAGCTGGAGCTGCCCGGCCAGCGGCTGGAGCGCTGGCACAACCCCAAATTCCCGCAGGACTATATCGACCGGATCGATACCATTCTCCGGCAGAAGGACGAAATTTTCGCCCTTCTGCAGAAGCGATAGGAGGCTTTTATGGACACGTTGTTTTCCCACGTCAATATTGTTACCATGGACGAACGCATGTCCGTCTGGCAGGACGCGTTTCTCGGCGTGACAGACGGAAAAATATCCTGCCTGAGCAAGCATGCGCCGGAGGAAAAGCCCGAAAAAATCATCGAGGGCGCCGGGATGGTGCTCATGCCGGGGCTCATCAACGCCCACACGCACCTGCCTATGGCGGTGCTGCGCGGCTACGCGGACGATATGGCGCTGCAGCAGTGGCTGAGCGAGTATATTTTCCCGCGCGAGGACCGGCTGGACGGGCGCTGCGTCAGGGCGGCGACGCTGCTTGCCATTGCCGAATGCGTCCGCTTCGGCGTGACAAGCGTTTCGGATATGTACAATTTCTGCGACGAAATCTGCCAGGCGGTGGCCGAAACCGGCTTCAAGGCCAACATTGCGCGCGGAACGACCATGTTCCTGGGCGATGATTTTGATTTTGAAACCTTCCCCGCCTGCCGGGAGCTTGTGGCGCTCAAGCAGAAGTGGGACGGCTATGACGGCGGAAGAATCCGCATCGAGGCCTCTGTTCACGCGGAGTATACCTCGACCTATCAGCTCTGGGACGCGCTTTCGGAGTACGCGATCAACAACGGCCTGCGCATGCAGGTGCATCTTTCCGAAACGAAGCAGGAGCACGACGCGTGCGTGGAAAAATACGGCCTGACGCCGGCGCAGCTTCTCGACTGTCACCATGTTTTCGACGTTCCGGCCATCGCGGCGCACTGCGTGCATCTGACTGAGGAGGATATGCGCCTTCTTGCAAGGCGGCACGTTTCCGCCGCGCACTGCCCGGTGAGCAATCTGAAGCTTGCCTCCGGCTGCGCGGACGTGATGGGCATGGTGAAGGCCGGAATGAATGTCTGCCTCGGCACGGACTCCGTGGCCTCGAACAACAATCTGGACCTTTTTGAGGAGGTCAAGGCGGCGGCGCTGATGGCCAAGGGAAAGACCGGCGACCCGAAGGCCGTCGGCGCGCAGGCGGCTCTGATGATGGCCACGGTCTGCGGCGCGAAGGCCCAGGGCCGCGAGCGCGAATGCGGCATGATCAAGGAGGGGATGGACGCGGACCTGATTCTGCTCGATTTCAGCCAGCCGCATCTGATTCCGTGCCACAATATCCTCTCCAACCTTGCCTACGCGGCCTCCGGGCACGATGTGGTGCTGACGATGGTCCGCGGAAGAATCCTCTACTTTGCAGGCAAGTACCCGACCATTGACCTTCCGGCCGTCGTGAAGGAGCTTCACGACTATGTGATTCCGAAGGTGTTTTCGGAGCAGGAGGCGCGCGCATGAACGAACGCTCCTTCCAGAAGCAGACCTTTCTGCAGGGCACGGCCATCCTTGCCCTGGGCACGGTTCTGGTCAAGCTCATCGGCTTCCTGTTCAAAACCCCCCTCAACAGCATCATCGGCTCGACCGGCTTCGGCTATTTCAACACGGCCTATACGGTCTACAATGTGCTTCTGATGATCTCGACGACGGGCCTGCCCGTGGCGATGAGCCGGATGATTTCCGAGGCGCAGACGCTTGGAAACCATGCGCAGATCCGCCGTATTTTCCGCACGGCGCTTTATGCATTTCTGACCATCGGCATTCTCGGCACGGCGGGGATGCTGCTGTTTTCGCGGCAGCTGTCCGTCATGGTGACCACCAATGAAAATTCCTGGGCGGCCATCGCGGCGCTTGCGCCGTGCGTGCTCTTTATCTGCCTGATTTCTGCCTACCGGGGCTTCTTCCAGGGGCAGAGCAACATGACGCCGACCTCGGTCAGCCAGGTGCTTGAGGCGCTGACGCGGCTGCTTGTCGGCCTGGGCCTTGCCTGGCTTGTGATGAAGAAGACCGGCAGCATCGTCCTTGCGGCCGGCGGCGCGATTCTGGGCGTTACGTGCGGGTGCCTTGTTTCGGCAATCTATCTGCACCTGCGCTATCGGCGCGCAAGCCGCCTGCTGACCGGCGCGGAGGGCACGGAAAAATCAACCCGCGCAACGATGAAGGAGCTTCTGGCCATCGCCGTGCCGATTACCATCGGCTCGGCGGGGCTTCAGATTATCAACCTCTTTGATACGATGATCTATATGCGCCGGCTGACCGGCGCGCTCGCGTGGAGCACGGCTGCGGCGGATTCCGCGAAGGGCGTCTACGACTTCTGCCAGACGGTGTTCGCGCTTCCGTGCGCGTTTATCCCGACGATTACCGTGGCCTGCATCCCGGCCATCACCGCGTTCCTGACCAAAAAGGACGCCGCCGGCGCACGCGCCACGGGAGAGTCTGCCTTCCGCACCATGGCGCTGATTGCCATGCCCTGCGCGGCGGGGCTGGCGCTGCTGGCAGAGCCGATTCTGCGGCTTCTGTGCCCGGGCTATTCCGCGCAGGAGCTGGCGCTCGGCACGCCGATGCTCTGCATCCTCGGCGCGGCGGTGATTTTCAACAGCCTGGTGCTGCTGCTCAACGCCGTCATGCAGGCGCACGGCAACGTGACGACGCCGGTTGTGAACATGTTCCTGGGCGGCCTTGTGAAGATCGCCGTCAACTATGTGCTGGTCGGCCTGCCGGAGGTCAATATCATCGGCGCGCCGGTGGGCACGCTCGCGTGCTACGTCACCATCACCCTTCTGAACCTGTGGGCGCTCCGGCGGGAGCAGATCGAGCTTTCTGTTTTCCGGAATCTCGTAAGACCGTTTTTGGCCGCCGGAATCATGGGCGCGGCGACGTGGATGGTCTACCGCGTGCTGAGCGCGTATCTGCCCTCGTTCCGGATTGCGTTCCTGCTGAGCCTTGTTTTTGCGGTCGTCGTGTACGCGGTTCTTGCCGTTGCGCTGCGCTGCATTACCTATGAGGACTGCATGCTGCTTCCCAAGGGCGAAAAAATTGCAAAGCTCCTCAGAATTAAAGAAAAAAATGAATAATCCCCTTGCGAAAGAGAGAGAATTATGATAAATTTTAAAGGCACTGCGCCGTATGATTTTGCGGCGCTCCGCGCGCTCGTTTCCGCGCTGCGCGCGCCGGGCGGCTGCCCGTGGGACGCTGCGCAGACGCACCTGTCCATCCGGCGCAATTTCCTGGAGGAGGCCTATGAGGCCTGCGAGGCCTTTGACCTCGACAATCCGGATATGATGTGCGAGGAGCTGGGGGACGTCCTGCTGCAGGTGCTGTTCCACACGGATATCGAGCGGGCCGCCGGCCGCTTTACGCTGGAAGATGTATGCGACCGGGAATGCAGAAAGCTGATTTTCCGCCATCCGCAGCTCTTCGGCGGCGAGGAAGCCGACTGGGAGGAACTCAAAAAGCGGGAAAAGGGGCAGCGTACGCTCCATGACTCCATGCAGGGCGTGGCAAAGAGCCTGCCGGCCCTCTGGCGGGCGGAAAAGCTTGCGAAAAAGGCGCGCCAGGCGCACGCGGGAGACGACGAGCAGGCGCTTCTGGCGCAGCTCCGCGCCGCGGCGGACGCAGTCTGCGCGCAGAAGGACCCGCAGGCGCTGGGGCGGCTGCTGTTTACTGCGGCGGCGCTCGCAGGAGAATGGCGGCAGGACCCGGAGCAGCTGACGCATGAGGCCTGCGAACGCTTTATGACGCGATTTACCGTACCAGAACCGGCCTGCACCGAGCAGGTGCAGGCGAAGCAGAACGGTGAATAAAGGCAATACCGCACAATTGCGTCTTCGTGTTTCGGCGGATCTTTTCCGCCAATTCTGTGGTTTGAAAAGTTCAAAATATTGCGCAGCCGTTGGCGACAAAGGAGCCTTACGGATGCGGCATGCCCCTTGCGGGTACACACAGGATTCCTTCACTTTTCAAACCTTGACTTGACGAAAAATCTCTCGCCGAATCAGCTTGCCGAATTGTGCGGCGTCGCCAGAAATCTTATACTGACGAAAAGAGGAAATACCATGAATAAGACCGAACTCATTGCTCAGATTGCCCAGAAGTGCGGCACCTCCAAGAAGGACGCCGAGAAGGCCCTGACCGCTGCGTTTGACTCCATTGCCGAGGCGCTGGCAAACGGCGAGAAGGTTCAGCTGGTCGGCTTCGGCGGCTTTGAGACCAAGCGCCGCGAGGCGCGCATGGGCCGCAACCCCAAGACGAAGGAAGCCATCGAAATTCCTGCCTCCACTGTGCCGGTCTTCAAGCCCGGCAAGGCCCTGAAGGACAGGATTTCCAAGTAAGCATGCGGTTCGGGCGCTGCCTTGGCAGCGCCCGAAGCTTTATTCTGACAGGAGGATTTTATGCGCCTGGATAAGTATCTGAAGGTTTCGCGGCTCATCAAGCGCCGCACGGTTGCAAACGAAGCGTGCGACAATGCCCGCATCAGCGTCAACGGCAAGCCCGCCAAGGCAAGCTACGACGTCAAGGTCGGGGACCGGATTTCCATCGCCTTCGGTGCGCGCACGGTGTGCGTGGAGGTGCTGGCTGTGGCGGAGGCTGTCCGCAAGGACGACGCAAGCGCCATGTACCGGGAAATTTCTGAATAAGCGGCGCAGTTTTCCGCATACGGCGTGTCCCTGCCGCGTATCATGTATTACAAGCGTCAGTCGACTGACGCAGGAATCAGGCCGGGCCTTCGGGCCGGCGCAGGCAAAGGAAAGGGTGATACCATGCAGGAGCTTGCCGAGCAGAAGCAGCTGCAGCGGCCGCACAGGCTGGTTCTGGAATCCAGAAGCCGGCTTTCTATCACAGGAATTCTGGAGGTCGAAAGCTTCGACCCGTCGATCATCTGCCTGGTCAGCACGCGGGGCCCGCTGACCATTCACGGCCAGGGCCTGCATCTTCAGAAGCTGGCTGTGGACGGCGGCGAGGTGCTGGTCGACGGGAGCGTCGACTCCATCCTCTACGAGGAGGAAGCGCCTGCCGGCGGTTTCTTTGCGCGGCTGTTCGGCTGATGGAGCTGCCGGTTGCGCTGCAGGCGGCGCAGGCGCTGTTCGCGGCGCTGCTTGGGATGGGACTTGCCGCCGTGTATGACGGCGTACGGGCCTTCAGACGGAGATGGGCGCGCGCGGGCCGGGCGGCGGACGGGCTGTTCGGAATCGGACTTTTCCCGGCGCTGCTGCTCTTTGCGCTTTATTTCGGGCGCGGGCAGCTGCGGCTGTTTGCGTTTCCGGCGGCGGCGCTGGGCGCGTGGGGGTATTTTCATACGCTCAGCCGCCTTCTGCTGCCGCTGTGGACGGCGGTTTTCCGGCTTCTGGACGCCGCTTTGCGCCAGCTTGCCCGCCCGCTTGTATTTTCTTGTAAAATTACGAAAAAATTTTTCAAAAACCTCTTTGCAAGCTGCAAAAAATGGGGTACAATGTTCGATAAGAAATTCGCTGACCATCTGCGCGCCCGAAGGATAAGGAGAGAGACCGTTCATGAAGTTCATCAAGTCGTCGCTGCTCATGAAGCTGGTGATTCTGATTTTGGTGGTGTATGCTACAGTTACCCTGGTTCGCCTCCGCACGCAGATTGCCGACAAAAAGGAGGAGGCCGCAAGCCTCACCAGCGCCATCACCAGCACACAGCAGGAAAATAATCGCCTGCAGGACGATATTGACGGTCTGGAAACCGACCAGGGCCTTGAGGACGTCGCCCGCGACCAGCTTGGCATGGTGAGCGAGGGTGAGCTTGTATTTCAGGACGTCAGCGATTGAGCAGGGAAGAACAGCCGCGAATTAATGGGGGATTTTTCAAAGTATGCAGCTGAAGGTTGGAGAAATTGTGGAAGGCACCGTCAGAAGCCTGACGAAATTTGGCGCGTTTGTAACGCTGGAGGACGGCTCGTCCGGCCTGGTACATATTTCGGAGATTGCGCACGCCTACGTGACGGACGTCGGCGCTTATCTGTCCGAGGGGCAGCGGGTGCGGGTGATGGTCATCGGGCTTGAAAACGGGAAGATCAACCTTTCCATCAAGCGCACGCAGGAGCAGCCTGCAAGACCTGCGTTCTCCAAGCCCAGGCAGGACCGTCCGCGTCCGGCGGGGCAGGGCCGCGCGCCTGGCGCGCAGCAGAGCGCACCGCAGCAAAAATCCTTTGACGATATGCTCAAGCAGTTCATGTCCGAGTCCGACAGTAAAATGTCCTCCATCCGGCAGTATTCCGACCACAGAACCAAAACAAGGAAGCGCTGAGCTCTATGCATGTGGTAATCAGCGGGGGCTCCCGCGGAATCGGTGCGGCAGCCGTGCGCGCGTTCTGCGCGCGCGGCGACGCCGTTGTTTTTTTATACGAAAAGGACCATGAGAGCGCTGCGCGCGTCGCGGCGCAGACGGGCGCGCGCGCCATCTGCTGCGACGTTGCGGATGAGCAGGCGGTTCAGGCGGCCTTCCGTGAAATTCCGGATGTCGACGTGCTCATAAATAACGCCGGAATTTCGGACTACGGCCTGATTTCTGAAATTTCGCCCGCGCGCTGGCGCCGGCTGTTTGCCGTGCATGTGGACGGCGCCTTCTTCTGCGTGCGCGCGGCCCTGCCGCATATGCTGCGCAGGCAGTCCGGCTGCATTGTCAACGTCAGCTCCATGTGGGGGCAGGTCGGCGCGTCGTGCGAATGCGCCTACTCCGCGGCCAAGGCCGCGCTTCTGGGCCTGACGAAGGCGCTGGCGCAGGAGCTGGGTCCCTCGCACATCCGCGTCAATGCGATTGCCCCCGGCGTCATTCAGACGGATATGGCGAAGGATGTGCAGCCGGAAATCCTGGAGGAGCTCCGCCTGCAGACGCCGCTGGAGACGCTCGGCAGGGCGGAGGATGTGGCGCAGGCGATGGTCTATCTGGCCGACGCACCGTTTGTCACCGGGCAGGTGCTCGGCGTCAACGGCGGCTTTGTCATCACGTGACAGGCTTCCGGGATTGTAAGAAGTACCTAATTTTCGGCATGGACGAACGCGGAAAATCGACAGAAATTCCAGTTGCATTTTCCGGGCCTGCCCGCTATAATAGCGCCTAGTAAAAATGAAAGGAGGCGCGCGCGATGCTCAGACGAATTGCTTTGACCGGACCGCTCGCTTCCGTTTTTTGTTTTGCAGCCGTACCCCTTCTTTCGGGATATCAGAATCAGGAATTGTGAAATTGGTATTTCCATTCACAATTCCTTTTTTTATGCCGGAAACGGTGCGGGGCAGAACCCGGACAAAGAGAGGAGAACAAAATGGGTAAGCAAAAGATTCCCGAAAACGGCATCTACGATGCCAGACAGCTCGGAGCGGGCAGAATGCTCCTGCTCGGCTTCCAGCACATGTTTGCCATGTTTGGCGCGACGGTTCTGGTGCCGATTCTGACGGGCCTTGACGTGTCCACAACGCTGCTGTTCGCAGGCCTCGGCACGCTTCTGTTCCACCTGATCACCGGCGGCAAGGTCCCGGCCTTTCTCGGCTCGTCCTTTGCCTTCCTCGGCGGCTACGCCACCATCGCTCCCATGCTCGACGGTAATGTCCCCAACAAGGAAATGCTGCCCTACGCCTGCTTCGGCGTTGCCTGCGCGGGCCTTGTGTATGTAATTCTCGCGCAGCTCTTCCGGGCCTTCGGCGCAAAGAAGGTCATGCGCTTCTTCCCGCCCATCGTCACCGGCCCGATCATCATTGCCATCGGCCTGAACCTGTCCTCTTCGGCCATCAACAACTGCACCGGCAACTGGTGGATTGCGATTGCGGCCATCCTGATCATTGTCGCCGCCAACATCTGGGGCAAGGGCATGATCAAGATTATCCCGATTCTCCTCGGCGTCATCGGCTCGTATGTGCTGGCCGTCATCGTTGACGCGGACGTGCGCAGCAACCTGGTTCAGAATGTGGCAAACGCCAGGTGGTTTGCGCTTCCGGTCTACAAGGACGAGACGGTCTTCGGCCTCTTCCTGAACGGCAATGTCGACTCCCACAAGCTTCTGACCGCCGTCATCACCATCGTTCCCCTGAGCCTTGCGACCATGGTGGAGCACATCGGCGATGTCTCCGCCATCTCCTCCACCTGCAACCGCAACTACATCGAAGATCCGGGCCTGCACCGCACGCTGATGGGCGACGGTCTGGCAACCACCCTTGCGGCGCTCTTCGGCGCGCCCGCCAACACGACCTACGGCGAAAACACCGGCGTTCTGGCCCTGAGCAAGATTTACGACCCGCGCGTCATCCGCATCGCGGCGATTCTGGCCATGCTCTTCTCCTTCAGCCCGAAGTTCGCAGCCATCATCTCCTCCATGCCCGGCGGCACAATCGGCGGCGTGAGCCTGGTGCTCTACGGCATGATCTCCGCGGTCGGCGTGCGCAACGTGGTAGAAAACAAGGTCGACTTCACCAAGTCCAGAAACGTTCTGGTTGCGGCCCTGATTCTGGTCCTGTCCATCGGCATCAGCTACTCCAGCGCAGGCTCCCTGCAGCTCGGCGCAATCAGCCTCTCGGGCCTGGCCGTCGGCTCCATCGTCGGCATCGTCCTCAACGCGATTATGCCCGGTAAGGACTATGTCTACGGCGAGGACAAGCAGGGCGACGAATCGGTCAACTTCATTGTCCAGTAATCCGGCAACCTCTGTAAAACATAAAAATGTGGGCGCTGCTCGGCAGCGCCCACAAACTTTTTTCAGAAGAAGAATTTCCGGTGCAGCGAGCGCCGCAGCGGCTTGCAGATGGCAATGACCAGCAGCATCAGCCCCAGAATCACGCCCGCCGCCAGCGGATACAGCGACCAGAACAGCGCCTCATGGATGCCGAAGGTGACGTTGATCAGAAACTCAATGAGCACGGTGATTCCGCCGCCCAAAATCAGCGCGCCGCCGAAGATATAGAGATAGCCCTTCCGGACATAGCGCAGCAGCGTCACAACCGTACACGTCAGAATCGCGATTGCGCCCGTGACCGGGAACGCAAAGCTCAGAAACCACTGGCCGTGCGTGGCAAGGTCGATATACAGAAGATACAGCAGAATGGCCGCAAAGTCGATCGGCACAAAAATCACGGGATTTGGCCGGCGGAACCAGAGCGGCAGTACAATCAGAACGTACAGCAGGCCGACGCCGCCCGCCGCGTAGCCGGACCAGACGATTCTCTGGTTGAAGCGCCAGTCGCACAGCAGGCAGATTACAGCCGGCAGCAGCGCCAGGACTGTCAGGATGAACAAAAGCCCAGAGCGGTTTACCTCCTCCGGCTTCAGGCGCGGCTGCGGCGGGAAGGGCGGGTCCGCCTGTGCGCGCGGCAGATCCGGATGGAACACCCGCGTGCCGCAGAGCGGGCACACCTTTTCGCTGTCTGCGAGCTCAACCCCACATTTGATACAGTACATATTTCTATCTCCCTTCAGCGCTGGTTGCTTTCCACGCGCACGTGCAGGCCCAGGCGGTGCAGAACCTCATAGAAATGCAGCTCCAGCCCGGTCTCGCGGATGTTGCGGACACAGTTGATATAGGCGGTGCCGTTCCAGGTGATGACGCCGCAGTTGTGCGGCGCGCGCGCCTGCACGCCGATGATGAAGTCAAGGCGGCGGACATAGGGCTTCATAGCCTCCGGCAGCTCCACCACGCCGAGATTGGACATGCACAGGCAGGCCTTGCATTCGCCCACGGCGTCGAAGACGGCCTTCATCGCGATGTTTTTGATAAAGAGCGGCATCACACGCAGCACGGGCGAGCGCTCGCTTGCCACGTTTGCGGCAAATTTGGCCTGCATGAGCTTGGGATCGTGCTCAAGCCCCATGGTATGGTGCACGACGGCGCAGATTTCCTCAAACGTATAATCTCCCATGCGCGGGTTGAGCTCGGGATTGATATAGGAGGCAAAATTGCGGAGCGTCCGGCTGGGGAAGAGCTTGCGCAGATTTACGGGGATGGAGATTTTTTCGGGCTTTCTGCGGCGGCGGTCCGGGACGCACTCGGCCTGCAGCATGTCGATGGCCTGCAGCATGGCCGCGGCAAGAAGCTCCGTCACGCTGACGCCGTAGCGCTTTGCGCAGGCGCGGAGCTCGTCTGCAGGCGTCATCATGGTGATGAGGTTGATGAAGCCGTCCTTTTCGGGCGTGCCGCTCAGGTGCCAGGCGGTCGCCTCCTTGCGGCTGGCGCGGATATCGCCCGCGTAGCGAAGGAAGCTGTCCTCAAGCTCCTCCTCGCTGGGCTCCTCCAGGCGGCCGAGGACTCCCTTTTCCGCCGGAACGGAGATTCCGTAGCGCTGGCACAGGTATTCGGCCAGAAGGGTTTTCAGGAAGATCAGCGCGCCGTTGCCGTCGGTCAGCGCGTGGAAAAATTCAATGGCAATCCGCTCATGATAGACCAGCACGCGGAACGCGCAGCTGCGCACCTGCTCAAATGGCACATGCGCCAGCGGACAGCTCTTTTCCGGCTGGATATCCGGCGCCTTTGGAATTTCCTCCAGATAGTACCAGAACACACCGCGGCGCAGGCGCACTGCGATCGAGGGGAAGCGGCGGACCGTCACATCCAGGGCGCTGCGGAGCACCGCCGTGTCGACGGGCTCATTGAGGTTGGCGGACAGGCGGAAATAATTTGTCCAGTTTCGCCGCTTGGCGGCCGGGTAAATTTTTGCGGCGTTGTCCAGGCGCATCCATCGCAGGCTCTTTGCCGGCGAGAGCACCTTTGACATGAAGGCGTTGATGGCGTCAAAATCGGATTCGTTTTCCTCAAGCCCGTAGAGCACGTAGGCGTGCCAGCGCTCGGGCGCGATGATCATCTGGCTCCGGCAGCCGCATTTCTGAAGCTTCGCGTGCAGCATACGGGTATCGTCAAGCAGAACCTCGTCCCCGCCGACGAACAGCAGCGAGGGCGGCAGGCCCCGCAAATCGCCGAACAGCGGCGAGCAGAACGGGTTTTCCGGCTCGCTCGTATAGCACTCGGCATAGAATTTCAGAAGCGCCGGCGTGATGGAGGGATCGTTTTCAAGATTCTCCACATAGGATTCCCCGGAGCCGGTCAGATCGGTCCAGGGCGAAATGCCGATCAGGCCGCAGGGAAGCGGCAGCTTCTGCTCCTTCAGCTTCAGGCACAGCGCATAGATCAGCCCCCCGCCCGCGCTCTCGCCGCACAGCAGAATCTGCTTGGGCGCATAGCCCTTCTGAAGCAGATACTGGTAGCTTTCCAGCGCGTCCTCCAGCGCGGCCGGATAGGGATTTTCCGGGGCCAGACGGTAGGCTGCACAGAACACGCGCACGCCGCCCTCCACGGCGAGCGTCGAGGCAAAGCCCTTCGCGTATTCCAGGCTTCCGCAGGTGTAGCCGCCGCCGTGCAGATACAGCACGACGCCGGTGCGCCGTTCGTCCTTGGGCATGATCCATGCGCCCTGAAAGCGGCCGAAGTCATGCTCGCGGACAAAAACCTCCCGCTTGTGGAGCACGCTCATCAGCTCCCCGAGCTTGTCCTGACCCTTGCGCGTGGCCTCGAGAGAAAGGTTGGATACGAAGGGCTTAAAAAAATTCAGCTGTGCGCGCACCAGCTTTGCGTGCAGCTCCATAGGCGGCGATCCTTTCGAATAATAATATTAATTTTAATATTATAGCATTGCAGCCCCCACTTGACAAGAGCGGACAAACGGCGGAGCCTGCCCCCCAAGGGATTTCATGCTTCCGACGTCTTTTCCGGAGTCTGGGCTGCCCAATACTGCGCGCCCCAATGCTCAAAATCCCACTCCGGCATATAAGCGCTGCACTCGTAGTCGATGTAGTAAAGCGTCCCGCCGCGCGGGACAAAGTTGGTGGGATAGTAGTCGATGTTCAGCCCGGCCGGGTACAGCAGACTGCACATGGCCTGCACCTGCCGTGTCCAGCCGGGTTCCATCCGTCCCGCCTTGAGAAGCTCCGCCACCGTCGCCCCGGCGATATATTCCTTCAAAATGCGCTCCTGCGGGGCGTCTGCCGCCAGAAGCCGGGGCATGGGGATGCCGAGCTTCCGCAGCGTTTCATAGTCGCGCAGCTCGGCCTGCAGCTTGTCGCCGAAGCGATAATATTCGCAGGGCTCGTGGTGAATCTGCTTTAAGACGTACTGCGCCGTTCCGTCCGTCACAAGATACGAATAGCCGCCTTTTCCTTTCCCAAGGAGCTTGATTACGGTGTATTTTGCATCGTTTACAGTTAAGATATTCTCTGTCATGGCGCCGGCAGCCCTCCTTCCCGCGTGTTTCAATCCGGCGTCGATCACTTCATTTCCTCCTGCGCAGCCAGGACTGCGCCCCGATATGCCTGCTCCAACTGAGAATAAATCAAATCTTCGTCGTATTTCAGGGAATTGTTGGCGATGATGCTTGCATACCCGTGCGCAAACAGGAAAACGGTCAGGAAGACCCTTTTGGTCTGTTCCATACGGACCTTCAGGCCTCGCTGCATCGCCGAAAGAACCGGGGTAAGCTCCTCCGCGTCGATCAGCTCAAGCAGGGTACTTCTGCTGAAAAAATCCGACTGAAAAAGGAAGCGGAACAGATGCGGTTCTTCGATGGCAAAGCGGATGTAATTCATCCCGATTCCGAGCGCGGCGCCCTTTGAAGGGCTTTTCAGATTCATCAGATATTCCGAATGATAGCGGTCGGCCCTTGCATAGACCGTCCGTTTCAATTCTTCAATCGTTGCAAAGTGGTACATGACGGGCTGCGTGGAACAGCTCAGCCGCGCCGATACCGTCCTTGCGCTGATGTTTTCCGCGCCTGCTTCACGGGCAACCGCAAAGGCCGCATCCACAATCATTTCTTTGGTGACTTTTGCTTTCGCCGGCATGCCTGCACCTCCATATATAATTTAAGTTATACATAACTTTAATTATATAATGGGAAGCAGAAATTGTCAATAGCCAGAACATAGCCGACACTTCACCTTGCTGTGGCGCTTTTCTTGCGGCCTTGTTTTTCTGTATTCTATACTGACTGACAGAATTTCCAGGAATTTGGTTTTAAAAAATCAGTAAAGTAAGCGATTTCGTCGTGTGGCAGAAACGGAGGGTACAATGACAGAACGCAAAATCTACGGTTATATCCGTGTTTCCAGCAAGGATCAGAATGAAGACCGGCAGCTCATCGCGCTGCATGGCAAGGGCGTAAGGGACGAGTGCAGTTTTATCGATAAAAAGTCAGGCAAGGATTTTGACCGTCCGCAGTACAAGGGTCTGATAAAAAAGTTAAAGCCGGGCGATTTGCTCATGATCCAGAGCATCGACCGGCTGGGACGCAATTATGAAGAGGTGCAGAATCAGTGGAGGATTCTGACAAAAGAAAAGGAGGTGGATATCTGCGTCATTGATATGCCGCTGCTGGATACCAGACAAGGGAAGGAACTTATGGGTACGTTCATCGCAGACCTAGTGCTGCAAATTCTGTCCTTCGTGGCGCAGAACGAGCGGGAATACATCCGAAAACGGCAGGCAAAGGGCGTCAGGTTCGGCAGGCCGCCAATAACCATTGCCGGACAATTTCTATGCGGTTCACAAAGCGTGGCGAATGAAAAAGCTGACGCTGAAGCAGGCCGCGGAAGCCTGCACCATGCCAGTCGGAACGTTCTACGGCAAGGCACGAAAGTTTGAAAATGCCACCTAAACAAATCGTGCCAATAATTTGGAAATGTGTACTTCTCCAAACCGAGAAATTTCCGGATGAAAAGCAGTCAAAAGCTGTTGAAATTCCAGCCAGACTTCTATTATAATGTTCTTAGTTATAGAGTCGTGCGTGAATTTGTGAAAGTACACATTATAAAACAGAGAGAAGGATGTTTTATGTGAAAACGTATTTTAGCACTTTGCGCTGTCTCATAATGACGATAGGATTATTGCCTGCTGCCACCTTTGCGGCGGAGTTAGTCTATACCTATTGCACCGGCAAAAAAGTGAGGCAAAACAACGACTTTGCGCCGCTGTATCCGGACCTCGCCGCCAAGTGGAACGAAAAAAGGACGCACACTGTGCGCCGATAAAATTCGTCCTGCTGCAAGGCGGGCTTGATATAGATACTTCAAACACATGGAGGTAAGTCAATGAAAAAGCGAATCCTATCCTTGTTACTGATCCTCTGCATGGTCGTAGCGTTTTTGCCTACGGCAGCTTTTGCTGAAGAGGCTACGGGAACTCTAAGCGAGGACTCCGAGGAACAGCAGCCAAGTCAAGAGGAGCAGTCGGACGCGGCGGCCGGCACGCCTGTAAGGACACTGGCAGCAGCCGCTATCTATGTGAAGGAAGACGGCAGCGATACCGCTGGTCTGGGAACAAAAGAGATGCCTTACGCCACGCTGGCCAAAGCGGTTGAGCAGGCATCGAACGGTGCGACAATTTATGTTATGAGCAATTTGACCATGACGAAGTGCGCCCGTTTTTATAGCAAGTCGCTGACGATCACCAGTGATGAGAACGGCCCTTACACTGTTACGCGCGACAATAGCTTTACCACGCAGAGCGACCTCGCCCGCAGCCGGTACAACCCCGCCATGATTGAGGTGCAGACCACCAGCGACGTGGGCGCCGGTCTGACCCTGACGAACATCATCTTTGATGATGGCGGCAAGAAAGAGGGCACGGCGTTTGCTCAGGCCGTCAGTGATGGTTCTGTCGGCGCTGCCAGCAACGATAATCTCGTTTATGTGCAGGATGCCATCATCGCCTCTAACGCAACCGTCCCCACCACGATTACGCTGGGTGACGGCGCAGTGCTGCGCAACTTCGGCGGTATGTCGGCTGTCCGCGTGACGAATCGCGCCCAACTGGTGATGAAGGCCGGCAGCGTGATTGAAGACGAACCGGCGGTCATTACGACACGCGGAAGCGATGCTGACAACAAGGACGCGGCGAAAGGACCTGCGGGCGCTGTCTGGCTCCAGGGCGGCAGCTTTACCATGGAAGCAGGCACAAAGATTCAGAACGTCAATGGCCGCGCAGTCTATGTGGATGGCGGCGAAGCGCATATCGGCGGCACGATCAGCAAAATCACCGGAAATGCCAATATGTGGCAAAGCAAAATGAATGACGGAACCAGCGGCAGCGCCATTCACCTGCGCGGCATGAATGCAAGCGCCACCTTGACCTCTACGGCTGTAATCAAAGAAGTTTCAGGCGGCGGCAGCGCAATTTATGTGACTGGCGAAGGAAACCGGATTACGACTGATCCGAAGTCGATCATTACAGATGTGACCAATACACAGGGAATTCATTGTGCTTCTAATTCCAGCGCTCAGTTAAGCGGCGAGATCACCAAGGTAAAAAACAGCGTTGCACTTAGCCTGAACGACGAAGCGGCTGCTTTGCTGGAAAAGGAAGGAAGCATCCACAATAATGCCTGCACGACAGCGGTTGTTTATCTGCGCGCGGGTGCACAGCTCACGATTTATGGCAAGATCAATGACAACACCTCCACCGACAACTGCGCGGCACTCTATATCGTCACCAACGGAAATAGTTCTCACGCAATACTGGAGACAGGCGGTGAAATCTGTAATAACAGCAACGGCGGCTCAAAATATGGCGCTGCTGTTGAGGTGCAACAGGGTGACTGTTCTTTCACCATGAACGGCGGCAAAGTCGTCGGCAACAGCGGCCCCCTTGGCGCGATACAGGTGCACAAGG
>CAKUHJ010000007.1 GCA_934655935.1 uncultured Oscillospiraceae bacterium
CACGCACCTCAAACGTGCCTGTCTACCTATTCCAGCACTCTCGCATGCAATTACCAATTGCTCAGTTATTATATCATTGAATCTGGATTTGTCAAGCCCTTTTTTGCGATGTGCGGCTCAGCCCTTCTTTTCGTCTTCGCCGTCGTCCTGCGATTCATGCAGGCGATAGGCGCGCCTGGCGCCGGAGGAGACCAGCAGCGCGCCCGGCAGGAAAATTGCCAGCACAATTGCGAGCATCCACCATTCAAACGCGCCCTGCGCGGGCGCCTCCGCGGAAGCCTCGGGCTCTTCGGCGTCCTCCTGGGTAGTGAGCTCCTGCGCCCGGGGGAGGTCCGTTTCTGCAGTGTAAGCCCGCCGTTCCCAGACACGTTCGTCGGAGGTTCCGGAGGCTCCGGCTTCGGCGGCTTCCTCCTCGCGGGCCAGCGCCTCGGCGGCCTCCCGGCGCGCAAGGGCCTCGGCCTGCTCCTGCGCGGCCAGGCCGGCGACATAGGTGCGGAAAAGGCTTGCGGCCTGCGCGCAGACGTTTTCTCCTACGCTGTACTGCCCAAGCTCGGAGAGGTCGACCCAGGCCGGCAGACCGACGGACTGCGTGTAGACGGCGAGCAGGAACGGATGCTCGGCATAGATGATTCCAACGTCGTTTTCCGCACCCTCAAAGCTTCCGTACTTATGTGCAACGTCGCAGTCTGTCACGCCGCGGCGGAAATAGCCGTCGGTCGGATTGGCCTGGAGCAGGAGCTTCAGAAACTCCGGATAATCGTCGCTGCGGTCCCAGAGCCAGCGCAGGGTATCCAGCATCATGCGGGTACAGTAATTGTTGTCCGCATAGTAGGAGGCGTCGATTTCGTCGTCCGTCATGGTGAAGAACTCCAGCATGGCGCGCTTGTAGCTCCAGAAATCTCCGCCTACGCTGTAAATCAGGATATGAGAGACGTCGTTGTTGGAGTTGACGATTCTTTCATAGTGCGCCTGGGAAAGCGTCCAGCCGCCGAAGAGCTCATCGCCGGTATAGACGCCCTCGTTCTGAAGCTGATAGTAGTAGAGGTTGAGCGGAAGCTTGTAGGTGCTGGCGGCGGGCATAAAATGCTCGTCGTTGAAGGCGTAGTGCTCTCCGGTGACGGTATCGTAAAATGAGACGGCAAAATTCTGCTCGTTCAGGCCATAGTCTGCCCGGAACTGTGTGACCAGCTCCTCCAGTGTCTGCGCCTCCGCCTGCGGCGCATCGGATGCGCGGGCGCGGAGGGGCGAGAGAAGAAGCGGCAGAAGAACCAGCAGTGCGGTGATGCGTTTCAAGGGAATGTGCCTCCTGAAGAATTAATCGGGGCCCAGAACGCCGCTTTCGCGGATGACGTCCACAAGCAGATCGGCGATGGGCTGCGTGAGCGGGTCGTTCAGCCCGGCCTCGTCCAGCGCCTCGGAAAGATAATAGACCTGGTCGTTCATGGCCGCGACCTGCAGGTAAACGTCCAGCGCGTCGGCCGGAGAGTCCAGCATCTGGACATAGAGCTCCAGCGCCGGGAGCGCGGACATGGCGTAGCTGATGTAATACATGGGCTGCTGAAAATTGTGGATGACCTGCATCCAGGCCTGCTCATAGCCGTCGTATACGGTCAGGCCGTAGCTCTGATAGACCTCGGCAAAGATTTCGTCGACAAGCTCCGGCGTCAGGTCCGGAGTCTCGTAAACACGCTGCTGGAACTCATCGTACAGTGCGCCCATGACAATGCTGTTCAGAAGCTCGCCGATGGTCTGCGCGCGGATGGCGTCGGCGTCGGCGCCGAAGAGCTCGTCGTAGAAATTCAGGAACATGACCTCCATGCCCTGTGACTGGAGCTCACTCAGGTCGTAATCGGAGACGCCGGAGAGATTGTCGCTGCCGCCGTAGAAGAAAGCGGTAAAATGGCCGAATTCATGGAACAGATCCAGATAGTCGTAGAAGCTTCCGTAGGGGGCGTTGAAAATGAACGGCACCTGGTATTCGGACAGCCAGATGGTGTAGCCGGTGGGAAGCTTCGTATCCGACTGAGAAATGTCATACAGCTCATGCGAAAGAAGATATTGGCACGCCTCGCCGACCTCCGGGCTGAGGCGGGCGGCGCCGGCGGAAAGCGCCTGTATGACAGCCTCCTCCGAGCAGTCTGGCCCGCGCTCCAGCAGCGCCCAGGCGGCGTCCTGGACGCCGGGCAGCTTTTCGTTCAGGAGCGGCGCAATGTCCTCCCGCGCGGTTTTCCAGACGGTCTGTGCCTGCTGCGGCGTATAGCTGCGGTTGTAGAGGCATTCGTAGGCATAGCCGGCGTAGCTTTCATAGCCGGCGTACGCGGCAAGCTGATTCCGGACGCCGACAAGCTCCACATAGGCTTCTCCGAGCGCCTGCACGTCCGGCACGTCCTGCGACATGAGGCTCGTGGCCTGCGTGGAGAGCTCCGCCTCGCGCTGGGAAAGCGCCAGCGCCTCGCTGGCCTCGTCCTCGCGATAGGCGGCGAACTGCTGCTGCGCGGCAAGAGAAAATTCCCGGTTCAGGATTTTCCCGTTTTCGGAGCGGAGAATGTCGCTCATCGTCGCCTGATAAAGATCCTGCGCCTCGTACAGAAGCTGCAGCCGGTCCTGATAGAGCGTATTGCGCGTCTCATCGCCCGCGTCGGCGCTGTAGTGCAGATCGGCCAGCGATACCGCGGTATCGAGGCTGATCAGCGCTGCGGTATAGTCCGTGCAGGCGGCGTGAAACTGCGCTCTGGAGTTTGCCGCCGCAGCGTCCCGGATGGCCTGCGCGCAGGCCTCAAGCTCAGCCTGGGTCCAATCGTGCGCGGTCATTTCGGAGAAGGAAACGTCCGGCCGGGCCGGAGCGGAAAAATAGCGCCCGCTGACAAGCGGCTGCGGCGCTTCCGGCTCCGGTTCTGCTTCCGGCTCCGGTTCTGCTTTCGGCGCAGCTTCCTCCGGTACGGGCTGCGTCTGCGCGGACGGGAGCGCGGAGGCGGGCGGCTGCGGAAAGGCTGCGCCGCGCCGGAAAAGAGAGGAAAGCGCGGCGCTGCAGCCGCCAAGCAGCAGAATCAGGCAGAGCGCCAGAGCCGTAAGCTTTTGGTATTTACGCATGGGGCCTCCTTACTGCGTCTTTCGATTTTTTTCTTCATATAACGTATATATTATATGGGAACGGCCGGGGGTTGTCCAGAACAACCATTTTTTTACTTCAGGAGGGTAAAGGCTGAAAAAGCTAGTAAATTATCGACGGAATCTTTACAGACGCTATTTGCCCCGCTATAATACATAAAAAGACGGTCAAAAAAGTATGAGATACGCGCCTGCTGCAGCACGACGCGATGACTGATACGCTGATATAAAACAGGAGGAAACGGGAAGGTTGCAGCCTTTCCGGAGACTGTGGATGAAATTTGCAGAGCTGAAGCGTATGAAATGGAAGCTTATCCTGCCGGTTCTGATCCTGCTTGTCGGTATGACGCTGGTGCTGGTGCTGGCGCATGTGGAGAGGAACTCCAATTATGAGCGTATCCGCACAAGAGCGGAGCTCAACGCCTATACCTATGCGAGTCGGATTGTCGGTGGGATTAACCGCGGAATCGCTGTGACGGACACATTGGAGCAGGTGGTGATCAGCGGGGATGGAGGCATCGCGCACTTTGAGACCATTGCCGCGAATCTGATCACCGAGTATGTCCGGTACATTGAGCTTGCGCCGGGCGGCGTGCTTACGCAGGCTTATCCCTCAACCGGAAATGAGCCGGGAAAAATCGATCTTCTGCATGACAAGGAGCGGAGCAGGCTGTCGGTCTATGCCATGGAGCACGATACGGTTGTGATGCAGGGGCCGTTTGAGCTGCAGCATGGGAGCACGGGGATTGCCATCCGTAACCCCGTATATCTGGAAAACGAGGCGGGCGAACGGGAATTCTGGGGCTTTACGGTCGCCATCATCAGTGTGCCCGATATTTTCTCGGGCTCGGTGCAGGCACTGGGAGATTTCGGCTACGAGTATGAGATTTCTAAAACGGCCGGGCCGCTGGAGTCGGTGTACGAGCTGGTCTATGCCTCTGGCGGCACGCTGAAGGACCCGGTTTCCTATTCCTTCGAGCTTGGAAACTGTGCCTGGCGGCTGAGCGTCATGCCGAAGGCTGGCTGGAACATGGAGGACATCTCCGGCGTGATTCTCGTATGCGGCATAATGATTGTCCTGATGGCGGCCGGACTAAGCGTGATTCTGCTGTGGCTCAACGAGCGCAGAGCGGAGCTGCAGCGTCTGTCGGTGACGGATGCGCTGACAGGGCTTCTCAACCGGAGCGGCTTTGACGCGCAGGCCGCCGCATACCTCGCGGAGTATCCGGACGAGCCCTGCACGGTCGTCTCGCTGGATCTGGATAATTTTAAGTTTATAAACGATCTGTATGGGCATGCGGTGGGCGATAACGCGCTGCGCGCGCTGGCCGATGAGATGCGCAGAAGCTTTGGAACGCGTGCGATTCTTGGACGCAGCGGCGGAGATGAATTCTGCATGCTGCTGAAAAATACGCCGAAGGCTGCAGCCCAGCAGGCGCTGGAGGCGTTCCTGGCCCAGAAGCATTCATTCGGGCGGGAAGGGCGCGTGCACGGCTTCACGGTTTCCATGGGTTATGCGCTGTACCCGGATCATGCGCAGCAGATTTCTGCACTTCTGAGCTGTGCGGATATGGCGCTGTACGAGGCAAAGCTTCTGGGCAAAAACCGCATTCGGGCCTACAGCGAGGAGCTTCAAATAACCAAGCGGACCCAGCTCGGCTTCGCGCTGAGCGAGGTTTCAGAAAATCTGCCGGGTGCGTTTCTGATCTATCGCGCGGACCCGCAGGACGACACGCTGCTGTTTGCCAACCGCGAGCTGATTCAGCTTGCCGGCTGCAGTGATCTGAAGGATTTTATGGCCTTCTCCGGCGGGCGCTTCCGCAATCTGGTGCATCCGGAGGATTATGAGGCGGCGGAAAAAAGCATCTGGGAGCAGATCAATGCCGCTCAGGACGGCAATAACGATTATATCCGTTTCCGCTTTGCACGCAAGGACGGCAGCTATCATGACGTGCTCGACCATGGGCGCATCGTCGAGAGCCGCCACTACGGCAAGGTGTTTTATGTCCTGTTCATGGACTGCGCGTTTATGGAGCGGCATTATTCCGCGTCTTTTTGAGAACTGAGAACAAGGAGCCGCGCATGGCGATATGCCGTGTGCGGCTCGTTTTTCTTAGACGACGGTTTCATATTCGCCCGCGCCGCCCGCCTCAAAATACCGCGGCAGGTCGAACGGGGAGAAGACGCCCCGGTCGGTGACAATGCCGGAGATGAGGTGCGGCGGCGTCATATCAAAGGCCGGGTAATAGCCGCGCACGCCCTGGGCCGCGGTCCGCACGCCCATGGCCTGAAGCGTGAAGTCCGGATCGCGGAATTCAAGCTTTACCGTGTCATGGGTCGGGTGGCCGATATCCGGCGCGCCGGTGACGAAGGTCGGAAGGCCGAAGTGGTTGGCGCAGATGGCAAGCTGAAGCGTGCCGACCTTGTTGACGACATAGCCGTCGAGGCAGATGGCGTCTGCGGCACAGGTAAAAAGATCCACATGCTCGCGTTCCATGACGAACGCGGGCATATTGTCTGTAATCACGGTGACGTCAAAGCCCATGTCGCGGCAGACCGTCGCGGTCAGGCGCGCGCCCTGGAAGTAGGGGCGCGTCTCCGGGCAGAAGATGCGCACTTCCTTTCCGGCCAGATGTGCCTGCTTCAGCATCATGCCGACGATGGTTTCCCCGAAGCACTGCGTGAGGATGGTTCCGCGCGCCGGGAAGAGCGCGGCAAGGAAGTACGCAATCTGCTCGACCTTGCCGTAGCGGCTGTTGTTGGCGCGGACGGTATAGTCGCGGATGGCGTAGTCCGCACGCCGGCCCACGCGCAGCGCCTCCTGCGCGGCAAGAAGCGCGCCCCGGCACACCAGCTCCAGGCGGGAGCGCGTGGTGGGGCGGGCGCCGGAAATAGTTTCCGCGGCTTTCTTCAGGTAGGCAAGCTGCTCTGCCTCCGGGCGCGTGCGGCACTCCCAGGCGGCAAGCGCCATGCCCATGGGTGCGGCGGTGTAGGGGCCTGCAGACTGCGTGACCATGTCGCGGATGGCCTGCATGACCTCCATATGGGTTCTGCAGGTGACAAAGCGGGTCTGCGCGGGGTAGACGCGCCGGTCAAGAATGCGGACCTGGCCGTCGTCATACCAGGCGATGTTTTCATACTGCAGCAAAAAGGCAAGGCCCTCGTCGGCCCGTTTCTGATTCATAGCGCCATCTCCTGAATGATTTTTTTGAGATACCGGCTGAAGCGCGGCCCGACGTCCCGTCCGGCCTCGTTGACCTCCTCGCAGGTGAGCGCCGCTCCGGTCACACCGGCGGCCATATTGGTGATGATAGAGAAGGCCAGCACCGGCAGGCCGCAGTGCGCCGCGGTCAGGGCCTCCGTCACCGTGGACATGCCGACGGCGTCCCCGCCCAGGATGCGGATGGCGCGGATTTCCGCCGGGGTTTCAAACTGCGGCCCCGGCATGAAAAAGTAGACGCCCTCCTGCAGGCGCAGGCCGCTTCCCTCGGCGCAGCGCCGGGCGAGCGCGCGAAGGGCGGGGGTATACAGGCTTGTCGTGTCGAAAAAGCGCGGGCCGAACTGCGGCAGATTCTGTCCTCGCAGGGGGCTTGCGCCGTTCAGCTTGATGTGATCGCGGATGAGCATGACATCACCCCTTTGATAGGAGAGATTCACGCCGCCGGCCGCGTTTGTCAGGATCAGGGCCTTGACGCCGAGCAGCTTCAGAAGCCGGACCGGCTGCGTCAGCGTTTCAAAATCGTAGCCCTCGTAGCTGTGGAAGCGGCCGCAGAGGCAGACGATGGGGCGGCCCGCCACATGGGCAAAGCGCAGCAGCCCCGCGTGGTCCGGCGCGGTCGAAACCGGGAAATTCGGAATCTGCGCGTAGGCAATTGCGCCCTCGTCCTCAAGCTCCTCTGCAAACGGGCCGAGCCCGGAGCCGAGAATTACGGCCAGCTCCGGCGCAAAGGGCATATGTGCGCGCACATAGTCCGCGCCTTCCTGATAGAAAGAAAAATCCTCGTTCATAAAAACCTCGTTCAGCCGGTAATCTGCCCGTAAAGCGCCGTCAGATTTTCAACGCTGCATTCGACGAAGCGATGCTGTGCGGCCAGCTCCGGCGTATAGTCCTCCAGAAGCATGGGGCGGTAGAAATACCACTCGTTTGTGGCGCTGTAGAGAATCACGTTCACCGTGGGCTTCAGCTCGCACTGCGAAATCCGCACGCCCTGCGCGTCCTTTTCAAACGTGAGGCTTGCCATGCCGCCCAGCATGTTGTGCCAGTCGGTCTGATGGGAAAGAAAATTTCCGAGGGAATAAAAGACCGGCACGTCCCGCCCGTCTCCGGCGGTGAGATGCTCCAGCGGCTGCAGAACATGCGGGTGCGCGCCGATGATCACGTCCGCGCCGTTGTCCGCGAGGAACTGCGCCCAGGTTTTCTGGTATGAGTTGGGAGAAAACTGCCCCTCCTCGCCCCAGTGTGCAAAGACAACGGTGAAGTCGGCGGCCTCGGCGGCCCTCTGAAGATCAGTCTTCACGCGCTCATAGGAGGAGAATTCATCGACCATCCAGCTTTTTGCGGGTGAGCCGTAATTGAGGCCGTAGGTGTAGTTGAGCAGCGCCAGACGGATGCCGTTTTTCTCAACGACGCGCAGAACGGCGGCGTCCTCCTCAGAGTCGTGAATGCCAAGCACAGTTACCTCCGGATGGTTTTCCCGCCAGTAGGAGGCGCTGTCCAGAATGCCGGTCTCACCCTTGTCGTAGCTGTGGTTGGTTGCATGCGTGACAATGTCGAAGCCGACGGCGGCCAGATCGTCCGCCATCTGGATGGGGGTGCCGAAGTAGGGGTAGTTTCCGATGTTGTATGCGTCCTTGACCAGAATGGTTTCCTGGTTGATGCATGCAAGGTCATAGCCCTCCGCGACCAGACGGATATCCTCGTAGAAGGGCGTGAAGTCATAGCCGCCGCCGGGGAGCTCTGCCGACCAGTAGACGCAGTTGTGAATCAGATTGTCGCCCAGCGCCATCAGGGTGAGCTGCGCGGGCGGCTCGATGGACGTTTGCTCCGCGTCCACCTGCAGGACGGGATCCTCCTGCGCAGGCTGCGGGGCAGGGGCCGCGTCGGATACGCCGGGCGTGGCTGCGGCGGTCTGCCGGGCAAGGCTCTGGCGGTAGGCCTCTTTGGCGCGGCCGGCCGCACTTGTTACCCAGCGCGCGCCCAGCGCGATACCGGCCAGAGTCAGCGCCAGCAGCGCCGCACCCAGCGGCACAGAGGGCTTTTTTTGACGCAGACGGGACATAGCATCACGCTCCTTCTGTAAAAATCGACTGGAATTCCGCAAGCGCGCAGGGAAGATAGGCCTCGCCCTGCAGGCGCTCGGCAAACATTGCCTCCGGCGTCAGCTGTGCGGCGGTCAGCTGCAGCTTTTTTTCGCGCGGCAGGGTCTTGATCAGGTTTTCCAGCCTGCAGGCCTGCGCGCGGCCCGCGCACTGCCACAGCGCGGCCAGCGCCTGCGGCGGGTGGCTGCGGGTATATTTTGCGCACGCGCCTGAGCCGGAGCAGTGCGCCCGGAACCGGCGCGCGGGGTTGTCGGTTACGCCGGTATAGAGGCTGCCGCCGCGGCAGCGGAGGATATAGACAAAATAAGGCCCCATCAGGCAAGACGCTCCTGCAGCGTATTTGCAATGGCGGCAAAGCCCGGAATGTCCAGCGTCTCGCCCCGGATTCCGGGGTCAAAGCCGCTTTTTTGGAGCAGCGCGGCAAGCTCGTCCTTGGAAAGCTCCGCAAAGCCCGCGTTCAGGCCGTTCAGAAGCGTTTTGCGCCGCTGGGCAAAGCTCGCGCGCACCACGCGGAAGAACAAAGCCTCGCTGTCGATGCGGCAGACGGGCGCGCTGCGCATGCGGAGCGTCAGAACCGCGGAGGTGACCTTCGGCTGCGGCAGGAAGCAGTGCGCGGGCACGTCGAACAGAAGCTCCGGCTCTGCATAATACTGGCAGAAAACGGAAAACGCGCCGTATTCTCCGGCTCCGGGGCGCGCACAGATGCGCTGGGCGACCTCCTTCTGCACCATGACCGTGACCGACTCGAAGGCCCGGCTTTCCAGCAGCGCGGACAGAACCGGCGTTGTGATATAATACGGCAGATTCGCGCAGGCCATGGGCCGCAGACCGGAGAATTCCTCCTGTACAAGCCGGCGGATATCCGTTTTGAGAATGTCGCCGAAGATAACGGTCAGGTTTTCATGCCCCGCCATGGTTTCCGCCAGAACGGGCCGGAGTGAGGCGTCGACCTCCACGGCGACAACCTTTCCTGCCGCACGGCAGAGCTCGTCCGTGAGCGGGCCGACGCCGGGACCGACCTCCAGCACGCCGCAGTGCGCGTCCACGCCCGCATCCAGAACAATCTGCTGCGGAACCCAGCGCTGAATCAGGAAATTCTGCCCCTTGGCCTTTGAAAAATGAAAGCCGTGCCGTGCAAGCAGAGCCTTGATTTCCGTAATATTGCAAAGATCCATAAAAAAATCCGCCTTTCCTGCCGCTATTATAACGGAGAAAGGCGGTATTTGCAATGCTGTTTCTGTGCGCTCAGTCGGCTTCCACGTAGATATTCACGTGCCGGACGCCCCATTCGATGCACTGCTCGTAGGAATCCTCGCCCATGTAGATATCCACGACGTAGGGGTGGGCCGTCATATTCGAGCCCGTGTCCTCCGCGTAGTAATCGCCGACCAGCGTCCCATCGTCAAGATAAAGCCAGACGTGCGTCCCGTAGGGGATGATATCGGGATTGACGGCCAGCGTTCTTCCGACGGTGGTGTAGGTTCCGGTTGCGGTCAGGCCGGTCTGGCAGTAGGCAGTGGCGAGAAAGCCGTCCAGAAGCGTAAGCGCCGGCGCTTCGCCGGAGGGCTCCTGCGCGGCAGGCACGGCCTCTGCGGAGGCGGTTTCTGCGGGCCTGTCCGCTATGGCGTCGCCGCCGGACGCCGGGGCGGGGTCCGGCAGCTTTTTTTCGGGGGCGTAAAGGGCGGCCTCCCGGAGTTCTGTATCCGGCTCCTGCGCCGCGCGCGGCGCGGCGAGCGGAATGATTTCCGCTTCCCGCTCCACAATCCGGGCGCTTCCGGCGTCGGCCGCGGGCGCCGGCTCGGACAGGCGTACGGAGGCCTGCGGCGGCTGCGCGGCCTCGCTGTGCGCGGCGACGCCGGCAAGCAGCGCGCAGCCGCCGCACAGCAAGAGCGCAAAAAGCGGCAGCAGACGCGCGCTGCGGAATAGGCGTTGTTTCATGGTCTTCGCTCCTTTCCAGCTGCGATCGGTAACAAAATGTAACCGACCGCGGATATCTGCATTATAGCGATTTCCATGAAAAAGTCAAGCGTATCCTGGCGAAACAGGAATAGCAGCCAGTTTTATACAAAAAAAATCAAAAAATAAGCTTTTCCGTTCAGTCTGGGAGACGGTAAACCAGTACGGTGCCGAGCCGTTCATCCGCGCCCACGGCCAGATACCGTCCGTCCGGGCTGAGCGCACAGGTCGTCACGTAGGTCAAAAAGCACAGGCTGTCTATATCCATGCCGCCGCCGTAGCTCATGTAGCCGAGGGCCTGAAGTCCCTGCCGCAGGTCAAAGCGGAACAGGGTGGAAAGATCCAGCTCGTCTCCGCAGACGCCGTAGGCGCAGCTGCCGTCCGGCACGGCGCAGAGCGCATGCACCGGGCCGTTCGGCGCGGGCGCGCCAAGGGAGAAGACGCCGTCCTTACCGGCGAGGGCGAGAAGACCGTCCCGGGTGCCGATGAGAAGCCTTCCGTCTGCCATGGCGGCCTGCGCCGAGGCCCGCGCAAGGTACTGCCGCCCCGGCTTGTACGGGAGCGGGAAATCCGGAGCCTCCGGCTGCTTCTTTGCATATGCCGCGCGTTCCGCTTCGGAAAGCTCGCACAGCGGACGAAGCGAGGAAAGCTTTCCCTGTTCAATCCGGAAGGCATAGGCGGTCTGCTCCCCGCACACGCCGCAGAGCGCTTCGCCCTGCCAGAACAGATGCTTGACCGCGCTCTGCGCAATCGCCTTTGGCGCCAGCGCGCGCCAGAGCAGCACCGGCGCAAAGGCGGGGCTGAGCTGCACGTCGGCCGGATTGGCGGCAAGAATCGCATCATGGGCCTGGATTTTTTCCGCACAGCGCCGGTAGTGGGCATTTTCCGGGTCAAAATAAGCGTCCTGCGTGACCGGGCCTGAGCAGGGCCTGGAGACGTCAAATGTGTTGAGATCAATGCCGAGAAGGTCCGGACCGTCGAGCGCGTGGTTGCTGCCGGTAATATACAGAATATTGTCCTTTGTGCATACAACCTCGCTGTTCCATGCGCAGGCGCGCGCCTGCGTGCCCGCGACGCCCATGAACTCCGGCATTCCGCCGCGCAGGATATCCCAGCGGAACAGGCCCGCGGGAATGCCGAATTCCAGATTTTCCTCATAGTTGTTCAGCGACGTCACCACGTACCACAGAACGCCGTTCCGGTCGAAATCCATGCCGAATACCCCGTTCCGGTTTTCAAAGGGGCTGTAGCGCTCCGCAGGGAGATATGGGCCGAGGTCTTCCATTGTGCCGCGCTTCGTGTCGAAGGCCAGAAAGCTTCTGCCGTACATCACCGCCATGTACAGCCTCCCATCCGGGCCGGTCCGGGCGATGGAAAGCTCATTGTAGCGCGTATGATGATCGTAGGTTTCGTGGCGGAACTGATAATCCAGATCTTCGATTGCAAGCGTGCGCGGCGCGACGCGGTACAGATGGCCTGAGCGCGAAGAGCCGTAAATCTTTCCGTCTGCTCCGCGGACAAGGCGGAAGGCGTTGTTCTCGCTGACCTTTCCGAGGTCAAGGACCTGCTTTTCCTTTAGCCGGAAGCAGTACAGATGCCCGCGAATCCAGCCGGTAAAGAACAGGCTGTCCGTATCCGGCTCATAGCATGCGCCGTAGATGGATTCGTGAGGAACCGGGCAGCCCAAATTCTCCGCCTTTCCGCTTTTCGGGTCGTAGATCAGGATGTGGCCGCCCGCGAAGCCCTCCCAGAGGTGATGATAATAGGCGATGGGCATCCATGCCGGATGGCGGGGGCTTTTGTCTGTGGTGTGGGTGGTCATGATGAGCCGTCCGTCCGGCAGAAAGCTGATGGAGGAATGAAATTTGCTGGCGCGGATCTGGCGGTCCTGCGGCAGGATGACGTCCTCAACCCGGAAATGCTCCGTGACCTGCTGCGTATGGTAATCGTAGGAGCAGAGGCGGACATAGCCGCTGGTGGAAAGCTCTGTGGCCAGACCATACCAGAGCTTTCCGTCCGGACCGGCGTTGCTGTCCCAGATTGCATTGTGGATACAGCCCTGCGGATAAACGTACTGCCGCACGCCGCGCTGCGGAATCACCCGGTAGGTTTCCGGCCCGCCGAGAAGAAAGGACCCATTCATATTCGCTGCCTCCATTTGTATGAATATCTGGAAGTATGATAGCATTTTCTGGTCGAAACCGTCAAGAAAGCGTGCGGACAAGAAAAAAGATTGTAAATTCTGCTAATTCCAAAGAGACATAATTGTATAATGTGCAAAAGCCGGGTGCGCTGCTTTTTGCAGCGCACCCGGCGGGCGGTAAAAAAGTGCGGCTCAGAAGGGGAGCGTATGGACGTTCAGGTGCGGGTAGGTCATCTCGACGCCGCTGCGGTCAAACTCGGCCTTGATCGCCTCCATGACGTCGTAATAGACGGCCATATAATCCTTCGGATGAATCCAGACGTACAGCACGTATTCAATGGCGCTGCTGCCGTAGCCGCTGACGCGCGCGAGGGGCGCGGGCTCGGCAAGGCTGAGCGGGTGCTGCGCGGCGCGCAGGAGCGCCTGCTTGACCGTCTCCACCGGCGCGTCGTAGGACACGGAAACCTGATAGACCAGACGGCGGCTGGGGATGTCGGTGTAGTTTGTGATTTTTGTGCCGGTAATCTGGCTGTTCGGAATATGGACGATCTGGTTGTCCAGCGTCGTGATATCGGTGCAGAAGGCGCCGACCTTCCGGACCGTTCCGCTGACGCCGTCCAGGGCGATAAAATGCCCTGTCTGAAACGGCTTGGTGGTGAGAATGATCACGGCGCTTGCCATGTTGGACAGTACGTTCTGCAGCGCCAGCGAGACAGCCAGGCCTGCCACGCTCAGAACCGCGAGCAGGGAGGAGGTATCGACCCCGAGCGTGCCCGCGACCAGCAGGACGGCCAGGAAGATCAGGACCAGCTTCAGCGTCGTCCGGAGGAAGGGCTTGACCGCGCCGTCCAGCCGGGAACGCTTCAGCATCCGGTCGTTTGCCGCGAGAATCAGGCGGATCAGCACCGCGCAGACTGCGGCAAGGATGAGCGCGGAGATGAGCTTGCTCCAGGAGAAAGAGCCAAAATATTTTTCGAACGTACCCACGGCGGCGGCCGCACCCTGCTCGGCGGCCTCGCCCAGGGCTCCGGCGTCCGGAAGGGCGGTGAGCGTCATTCTGCGTCCTCCGTGCCGTCTTCGGCTCCGGCCTCCCCGGCGGGCGCTTCAAGCTTCTTGTTTTCTGCGTTCACATAGACCATGAACTCGTCGCCGGTGATGGTCTCCTTCTGCAGGAGGAAGAGCGCAATTTCGTCCAGCAGGCCGCGGTGCTCGGTCAGAAGGGCCTTTGCCGCGTCGTAGCACTGGGCAAGAAGCTTCTGAATTTCCTCGTCCGCCGCAGAGGCGGTCGAGTCGGCGCAGTTCATCATGGTGCTGCCGTCCAGATAGGGATTTGAGACCGTGGAGAGCGCCATCAGGCCGAATTTATCGCTCATGCCGAACTGCGTGACCATCTTGCGCGCAAGCTCCGTGGCCTTTTCAATGTCGTTGGACGCGCCTGTGGTGGAGATGCCGAACACGGTCTGCTCCGCCGCGCGTCCGCCGAGCAGCGTCCGCAGCTCGACAAGAAGCTCCTCCCGGCTGGAAAGAAATTTTTCCTCCTCGGGCATCTGCATGGTGTAGCCAAGTGCGCCGGAGGTGTGCGGAACGATGGTGATCTTGGAGACCGGCTGCGTGTGCTTCTGCAGCGCGGCGACCAGCGCGTGGCCGACCTCGTGGTAGGCGACGATGCGCTTTTCCGTATCGGTCAGTACGGTGCCCTTTTTCTCGGTGCCGGCGATGACGACCTCGAACGAGACCATAAGGTCCTGCTGCGTGACGACCTTCCGGCCCATTCTGACGGCGCGCAGCGCAGCTTCGTTGACAAGGTTTGCAAGATCCGCGCCGACCGCGCCTGCGGTTGCCTGCGCGATTTTGTGCAGGTCCACATCCTCGGCAAGCTTGATGTTCTTGGTGTGCACGCGCAGCGTCTGGTACCGGCCCTGCAGATTCGGCCGGTCGACAATGATGCGCCGGTCGAAGCGGCCTGCGCGCAGAAGCGCCTTGTCGAGAATTTCCGGGCGGTTGGTCGCCGCGAGAATGACGACGCCCTTGCTCGAGTCAAAGCCGTCGATTTCGGCCAGCAGCTGGTTGAGCGTCTGCTCGCGCTCGTCGTTGCCGCCGAACTTGGAGTCTCGCGTGCGGCCGATGGCGTCGATCTCGTCGATAAAGATGATGGCCGGGGCGACCTTCGCCGCCTGCTGGAACAGGTCCCGGACGCGGCTTGCGCCGACGCCGACGAACATTTCCACAAACTCCGAGCCGGAGATGGAGAAGAACGGGACGTTCGCCTCACCGGCGACGGCCTTTGCCAGCAGCGTCTTGCCTGTGCCGGGGGAACCGACCAGCAGTGCGCCCTTGGGGAGCTTCGCGCCGATGGCGGAGTATTTCTGCGGGTTATGCAGGAAATCAATGATCTCAACGAGGGATTCCTTCGCCTCGTCCTGCCCGGCGACGTCCGCAAAGGTGACGCCGGTCTGCTTTTCCATATAGACCTTGGCCTTGCTTTCGCCGATGCCGCCCAGGCCTCCGCCCATCCGCTTGGTCATGCCGCGCATCAGGAGGCTGAAGAGCGCATACATGAGGACGACCGGCAGCACCCACGACAGAATTGCCGTCACAAAGGGGCTGGTTTCCTTCGGAAGCTCTGCGTTGTAGCTCACACCCCTTTCATCCAGCAGCTCGGTAAGCGGCTGCGTGTCCTGATTCGGAATCAGGCCGGTATAATAAAGCCGCTGCTGCTGAGAGGGCTTCTGTGCCTCGTCCTTGGTCAGGATAATCAGGCGGTCGCTTGTCTGAAACTGGACCTTGCTGACCTGGCCGCTATCCAGCAGCTGAAGGAAATCCGTGTAGGAAATCTCCGTCAGATAAGCGTTTGAGATGCTTGTATAAAGTACGTTAATCAGCATCGTCGCCACAAGCGCCGCTACGACGAGCAGAATAATCCGCCGGGCCTTGCGTCCGTCCTCGTCGTCCGGCTGCGGCTTGCGGTTGGGGTTCTGGTTTTTCGGGTCGTTACTCAAAAAACGCACCTTCTTTCTACCAAAAGGTTTCTGGCCTGAACATCTTAGCATATTGGCGCTGCATTTACAAGGAAGAAGCTGCGGCCGCGCGGTAAATTTTCTGTGAATTTGGGCGATTGCGGTTGTGTATTTGCCGATAGCCTGTTATACTGTACTCTGTATTCAAAGGAATAAGGAAGTCCGGAAAAATGGAAAAGAAGCAAAGAAATTCTGAACGCAGGCCGCCGCGCGGGCAGGGCCGGGACAGGGAGCTGCCGCACGAAAACGCCGAAAATCAGCTTGAAGGGCGCAACGCCCTTTCCGAGGCGCTTGCCGCCGGCCGCGCGATCGATAAGGTTTTCATCGCCCAGGGCGATACGGATCAGGCCCTTGCACGCCTTGCGGCGCTCAGCCGGCAGGCGGGCGCGGTCGTGGTGGAGACGGACCGGCGGAAGCTGGACCTCATGTCGGCGACCGGCGCGCACCAGGGCGTGATCGCCGTGGTCGCCGCGCACAGCTATGCCGCGCTGGACGATATTTTTGCGCGTGCGGCAGAGCGCGGAGAGCCGCCCTTGATCGTCGTCTGTGACGAGCTTTCGGACCCGCACAACCTTGGCGCGATCATCCGTACGGCGGAATGCGCCGGCGCGCACGGCGTGATCATTCCCAAGCGCAGAAGCGTCGGCCTTACGGCGGTGGTCGGCAAGGCCTCGGCGGGCGCGCTCGAGTATATGCCCGTGGTGCGCGTGGCAAATCTGACGGCGGCGATCAAGGAGCTCAAGGCGCGCGGCGTCTGGGTTTACGGCACGGCGGCGGACGCGCAGATCAGCCTTTACGGCGCGGATCTGAAGAACGCTGCGGCGATCGTCATCGGGAACGAGGGCGAGGGCATGAGCCGCCTGGTGTCGGAAGCCTGCGACGTCAGAGTCAGTATTCCCATGAAGGGCAGGATTTCATCCCTGAACGCTTCGAACGCGGCGGCGATTCTGCTGTACGAGGCGGTACGTCAGAGAGGATAAGCAGGACGATTCGGCGCGCGCCGCGCGCAGCGCCGGAGGAGAGAGTATGAAGAAGCATTTGCCCGACAGGCATGAACCGGAAGAACATATGGACCCGGCCCCGGCTGCAGCGCAGCCGGAGGAGGACTACAGCCTGGAGGAGATTCTGAACGAATTCGGCGGCTGGACACAGCAGCCTGCCGCGCAGGCGGACGCTGCGCCGCAGCAGCCGCAGCCGAAGACCGAAGCGCCGCAGCAGGCTGCGCCTGCCGCAGACGCCGAAGCGCCGCAGGCCGGGGATACGCCGGCGGACGGCGACACCATCCGCTTCCGGCCGGTAACCGAGGAGGAAGCGGAGCAGGCAAAGCGGCCGGACGTCTGGGCCTACCGGGCAGAGCCGGAGCCGAAGGCCGAGCCGGCGGATGCACGCGAGGCCCGGCGCATTGCGCGGCAGGAGCAGCTTGAGCGCCGCGAGCAGCAGAAGCGGCAGCGGCAGCTTGAACGCTTTCAGAAGCAGGAGGCGCGCCGCGCGCGGCGGCGCGCAGAGCAGCCGGAGCACAGCTTTTCCTCTTTGGATGAGGCATGGAGCTTCTATGCCAGGGGCGGCACGCAGCGGCTCCGGCTGAGCGGCAGCCTCTTTTTATGTGTGGTAAGCACGGTGATGCTGCTGCTGACCGGAAGCCCGTGGCTGGAGGCGTCGTTCCAGGCGCAGGCGGCTTTGCTTTCAAAGCTGATGCTGGGGATTCTGCTGCTGCAGTGCGCGCTGTGCATGGATGTGCTGGCCTCCGGCGTGCAGCGGATGCTCCGGCTGCGCTTTGACCATCTGAGCATGCTGTGCCTGCTGACGCTGCTGACGCTGATCGATTCGTTTTTTGCCTTTTCGGAGGACAGAATCTCGTTCTGCACGCTGATGGGCCTTCTTCTGACGTTGGGGCTCTGGGCGTCGGCGCTTCTGCACGACGCAAGAAGAAGGTCGCTCCGCGCCGTGCGGAATATGGCCTCGCCTGTCGCGCTGGTGCGCGAGGAGAAGGCCTGGCACGGCTACGACTGCATTTTCCGCGGCGAGGCGGATACGGCCGCCTTCGTCCGCCAGCTGGAGCTGCCGGACGCCGCGCAGAGGCTGATGCGCGTCTACGCGCCTGCGGCGGCGGGGGTGAGCTTCGCGCTCGCGCTTCTGAGCGCGCTCCGGCAGGGAACCGGCTTTCTCTGGGCCTGGACGTCCATGCTGCTGGCAAGCTTTCCGGCCGGAATGCTTCTGGCCTTTGCGCGCCCGTTCCACGCCTTCAGCCGCAGGCTTTACCGGCTGGGCGCAGCCGTGGGCGGCTGGGCCGGCGCGCGGACGCTCAGCGGGGAAGCGGGGCTTATTATAGAGGACGCGGACCTCTTCCCGGAGAAAAACGTTACGCCGGGCGGAATGAAAATCTATTCCGACCGTCCGGTTTCCCAGATTGTCGGCTATGCGACGGCGGTTGTGCAGACGGCGGGCAGCGGCCTTGTGCCGCTGTTTGAGGCGCTGATGATGGAGCAGAACGGGCGCAGAGTCCCCGTGGACTCCTTCAAGCGCTACGAGGGCGGAGGCCTGGGCGCGCAGATTCGCGGCGACGTTGTGCTGATGGGCTCTCTTGCGTTCATGAAGCTCATGCGCGTGCAGATTCCGGAGGGGACGAAGCTGAAGCAGGCGGTGTACCTCTCCATCAACGCAAAGCTGGCCGCGGTGTTCGCGCTCAACTATGCTGCCGCGGAGGATGTACACAGAAGCCTGACGGCGGTGCTGCGCACAGGCGGCCTCGTGCCGGTGCTGGCCACGCGCGATTTCATGATTACGCCGCAGTTTCTGAAGCAGCGCTATAAAATCCCGCCCGAGCGGATTGAATTTCCGATTGTGGAGGAGCGGGCCAGGCTTTCCTCCGGAAGCGCCGTGCGGGATGCAAGGCAGGGGGCGCTGATGGCGCGGCGCTCGTTCGCGAGCTTCGCAGGAACCGTAACGGGCGCAAGAAGCATGCGCAGCGCATGCCTGAGCGCGATGCTCATTGCAATGGCCGGAGGGATTCTCGGCGCGGGCGTCATGTTCTTTCTGACCTACTGGGGCTCAAGCCTGGCCGTTTCCTGCTGGAACCTGCTTCTGTACACGGCGCTGTGGCTTCTGCCGGGGCTTCTGACCGGACTTCTGTTCCCGGGACGCTGAGTGCGTTGTGAAAAATCGCGGATTTCACACGTTTTTCATAAGATTCTAATTGCAATCCGCACAGAATTCGTATATAATGATTTCTAAGAGTCGGCGAAGGAACTGCCGAGGGGGTTGGCGTGCGCTTTTTTGCGTGCCTGCCCGGAGAAAGGAGATTTTTTAACTATGGGCTATACTGCCAATGACATCCGCAACATCTGTCTGCTGGGCCATGGCGGCGACGGCAAGTCCGCGCTCTGCGAGAGCATGCTGTTTACCACCAAGGCAATCACCCGTCTGGGCAAGCGCGCCGACGGAACCACTGTTTCCGACTTCGACGATGAAGAGAAGAAGAGACAGTATTCCATTTCTTCTTCCGTCATTCCCGTTGAATATAACAAGACGAAGCTCAACGTGATCGACAATCCGGGCTATTTCGACTTTGCCGGCCAGATCGTGCAGTCCCTGCGCGTGGTCGACGCGGGCCTCATCTGCCTGACCGCGAAGAGCGGCATCGGCGTTGGAACGGAAAAGGGCTGGAAGTATCTTGCCAAGGCAAAGCTTCCCGCAATGTTCTATGTCTCCAAGCTCGACGAGGAGCATGCCAATTTCTTCGGCGTCCTGCAGTCTCTGCGGGATACCTTCGGCGCGTCGGTCGTTCCGCTGACCTTCCCCATTCTGAAGGGCGAGCAGGCCGTGGGCGTCGCCGATCTCGTGACGAAGAAGGCCTATGACGCCAACGGCAAGGAAATTGCGCTTCCCGCCGATGCAGAGGAAAAGATTGAGTCGTTCATGGCCGAGCTGAACGAGCAGGTCGCCGAGACGGACGAGGCCCTCATGGAGAAGTTCTTCATGGAAGAGCCCTTCACCCCGGAGGAGCTTGCCACCGGCATCAAGGCCGCCATCCGTGAGCGCGCGCTGACGCCTGTGTTCTGCGGCTGCGCCTACACCGGCCTCGGCACGACGATTCTTCTGGAGAATCTGGTCAAGTACGCACCGAATCCGCTTGAGGGCAAGCCCATGGTTCAGGTCGACGAAGACGGCGCCGAGTCCGAATTCAAGCTCGATCCTTCCGGCAGTCCCATGGCGTTCGTGTTCAATACCCTTGCCGACCAGTACGGCAAGAACTCCTACTTCAAGGTCATTTCCGGCGACATGGAGGATACGCTTACGGTCGTCAACGTTCGGACCGGTGATTCCGAAAAGCTCGGCAACATGTTCTTCCCCAAGGGCAAGGACAACAACAAGACCTCCAAGGTCTGCTGCGGCGATATCGGCGTCTTCACGAAGCTGGCCTCCGTCAAGACCGGCGACACCCTGGGCCTGGCCGGCAAGACGGTCCGCATCAAGGGCATGACCTATGACGAGCCGATGTACAAGATGGCGGTCTATGCCAAGGTCAAGGGCACCGAGGACAAGATCGCAAACGGCCTGGTCAAGCTGAACGAGGAGGACGCCTCCTTTACCTACGGCAACGACCCGGAGACCAAGGAGCTCATCATTTCCGGCGCGGGCGACATGCAGCTGTCCGTCCTGATGGCGAAGCTTCTGAGCAAGTACAAGGTCGAAGCCGTTCTGAAGCCTGCAAAGATCGCCTACCGCGAGACCATCAAGAAGAAGGTCGAGATCCACGGCCGTCACAAGAAGCAGTCCGGCGGCCACGGCCAGTTCGGCGACGTCTACATCCGCTTCGAGCCGCAGTCCGAGTCCGAGGAGATGATCTTCGCGGATGAGACCGTCGGCGGCTGCGTGCCGAAGAACTTTATCCCGTCCGTTGAAAAGGGCCTGCGCAACTGCGTCGGCAAGGGCGTCCTGGCCGGCTATCCCGTCGTGTTCCTGAAGGCCACGCTGTACTTCGGCTCCTATCATCCGGTCGACTCCTCCGATATGGCGTTCCAGACCGCCGCAGGCATCGCCTACAAGGAAGGCCTGCCCACCGCCGGCCCGACGCTGCTTGAGCCGATCGGCGAGCTGAAGGTTCTCATTCCCGACGCCAACATGGGCGATATCATCGGCGACCTCAACAAGCGCAGAGGCCGCGTGATGGGCATGAACCCGGACCCCGAGAATCCCGGCTACCAGATCGTCGAGGCGGAGGTGCCCGTCGGCGAAATGTCCTCCTACTCCATCGACCTGCGCGCCATGACGCAGGGCCGCGGCAGCTACACGCTGAAGTTTGTCCGTTACGAGGAGGTTCCGCAGATGAATCAGGCCAAGATCATCGAGGACGCCAAGAAGGAAGCCGAGGAAGAATAATTCCAGGTCTTCTCCCATATCAGAAAACACCAGAGGCGGGCTGCTCCCATCCGGAGCAGCCCGCTCAGCATATCAAAAACCTTGTAGAGGCTGTGCCCGCCGGAGCAGCCCGCTGATTTATTGCCTTGCTTTTGCGCTCTTCCGCAGGAGCAGCTGAAAGCAAGCCGTGACGGCCAGCATGACGCCGCACGAGGCGAGAAGCGCAGGGCGGTAGGTGCCGAAGCGGTCGAAGGCCCAGTTCGTAATCGGCGTGCCGAAGGCATAGCCCGCTGTGTTGACGGAGACGAGGATGCCGAGGAGCTTATCATAGTCGCGCGCGCCAAAGAGGTCTCCGGTCACAAGCGGCAGCATGATGGTTTCCAGCGGCAGCGCCAGCGAGGACAGCGCCCCGTAGCAGAGCGCCTGCACGCGCCCCTGCGCGTTCATCCCGGCCAGCAGCAGCAGCGCCGCGATGGCCGCCGCGTCGCACAGGAGCATGGTCTTCCGCAGGCCTGCCCGGTCATGAAGGACGCCGGTCAGGAATTTGAAGGCCGTCAGGCAGAGCGCATGCACGCTGACCACCGTTCCGACAAAGCCTGCGTCCAGCCCGACGTCCTTCATATGTGCGGAGCTGACGCCGGTCGCGCCCTGCAGGACAAAGCCTGTAAAGAAGATACACACGAGCGCCAGGTAAAACGTGCCGCTTTTGCGGGCCTCGGAAAAGCTGAGGCCGGGCCAGTCGGTTTTCGGCGTTTTCTCCTTGCCCGCGGCCGCGGCGCCGGGCTTTTCGCGGTACAGAAGCAGGACGATGAGCGCGGTAACGGCCAGAATGAGCGCAACCAGCTTATAGGCGTTCTGATAGCCGAAGGGGTTGCCGGGCTCATAGATGATGGGCGTGACAATCTGCGCGGCGGCCGCAGCGCCAATGCCGTTTGCGGCCAGAATGAAGCCCATGGTTTTCCCTGCGTGCTCCGGGCACCAGCGGTGGACGATACAGCCGACGACGGTCGTCGTCGTCCAGGCAAGGCCGAGTCCCAGAAGAACGCCGCCCAGATAGAACCAGCCGATGCTGGGGGCGAAGGCGTAGCACAGCATGGACAGAATCAGGCAGGCAAAGCCCGCGCCGATCAGCCTTTTCAGCCCGAAGCGGGCGCAGAGCGCGCCAAAGAAGAGGTTGACGACGGCGGTTGCGATATAGCGGCAGCTGTCATTGATGGAAAACAGGCTCCGCCGGATGCCGAGCGCCTCCGTAATGGCGGCGAGATAGAGGCTTTTGCTGCTGCTGCAGAAGCCGAGGCATACAATAACCATCAGAAAGCATGCGCCGACAATGACCAAGCGGTAGCGCGGGCCAAGCTTTTGCTCCAGCATTCCGGCGCCCCCTTACAGAACCAGCAGTTCTTCCGGAGCCTCCGGCAGGAGAATGCCGCGAAGGATTTTTTCGTTCAGCCGGGGAAGGTCTGCACGCTCCCAATCGCACAGCGGATAGCGGAAGCGGCCTGCCTCGTCCGGCCGGTCTGCCAGAACGTCTGAAAAGCGCAGAAGGCGCACGTCATAGTCCTCGTTTTCATCGGCGGCGGTCAGAATGTAGACCGGAAGAATCTTCAGGTTTGTGACCAGGGTCTGCTCACGCCCGTTCCGCATGCCCTTGACCAGCTCGTAGCGCGGAACATAGGTGATGCGGCTGTCCCGGCTCTGCGGATGGAAGCTTACAAAATCGCCCAGCGAGTAGAAGATCAGGCAGGAGTGCGTCTCGCCGTCCTTCTGATAGCTGTATTTTTCCATTGGCTGGGAAACATGCGGGTGTGTGCCGACGATGACGTCGACGCCCATTTCCGCAAGCCGGTGTGCGTATTCCACAATCTTCGGGTGCGGATAGAGCTCAAATTCCCAGCCCCAGTGCGCGTGGAGCGTGATGATGTCCGCCTTCTGCGCGCGCGCGGAGGCGATGAGCGTTTCAATCAGGGAGAAATCACACGGGGTGTCGTTGAAGCGGACCTCGTTGAGCAGCCACTTTTTTTCGTATGCGCGGTCGTTGAGATCGAAGGTTGCGTTCAGCTGCGCCACGCGGATTCCGCCGACGTCCATGACCAGGGCGGTTTTCTGCGCCTGCGGGGTGCGGCTTGTGCCCGAGTGGGCCACGCCGCGGCGGTCAAGCTCGTCGAGCGTGGCAAGAAGCCCCGGCTCGTCATAGTCGTAGCAGTGGTTGTTTGCCATGGAAAAATAGCGGATTCCGGCGTTTACAAAGCGGTCGAGCATGCCGGTGGAGGTGTTCATGCGGGGGTTGCAGTCCGTTTTGGTCTGGCCGGGCTGCACCTTTGGCTGGTTGCGGCCGAAGGGGGCTTCGGGGTAGACCGTGGACTCGAGATTTGCCGTCGGCAGATCGGCGGAGAGGTAAAAGTCTGCAATGGCGTCGAACAGATGCGGCGTATAGGCCTCGTTGATGCAGTCGACGGCCATAAAGTCCGAGCCGTGGCTGACGCTGATGCGGGCTTTTTCGCTGAAGTCCTCCGGAAGCGGGAAGCAGAGCTTCTGGGCGCGGAAATAATCCTCAAGTCCGGAGCCGGGCGTCGCGGTTTCCAGCGCGTGGCCCCAACACTTGTAGCACCAGAATTCCGTGTCCTCGCGGGAGGAGTAGACGCCGGGGCAGGGGTGCGGCTGCGTAAAGCGCGCCGGGTCCGCCGCGGCCATCGCCTCCAGCCGGTCCATGGTTTCCTTTGCAACCTGACTTGCGTATTTCATGACAGCTCCCTCCTTATTTATGCAGCGCGTCCATGGAGCGCGGGCGGACGCCCTTCGGGATCGGGCACTCGTAGCCCTTTGGGCCGACCAGGCGGCGGTGCTCCTGCTTTGCGGCCTCCAGAAGCTGCGGGTTGACCATCAGCTCCGCGCCCATCGCGGCGAGGGATTTTGCAATGTACAGAGTCATCTTGTGCGCCAGCGGCGTTACGCCCTGCGTCACCATCTGCCAGCTGTGGCCGGGCGTGCCGAAGGCGCAGGTCGCGGCCTTGGCCTGGACGGTCGGGCAGACCCAGCTGACGTCGCCGACGTCGGTAGAGCCGCATTCATATTCAATCTGGCCCGTGTAGGGCAGAAGCTCGGCGTGAATCGGATGCGCGGGATCTGCCTTCGGGTAATCCATCAGCGCAGCTTCCGTCAGCGCGCGGGCATAACGCTCGTCCTCCGGCGTGATCTCCGGGACGCCGATCTGCGCCATTTTTTCATACAGCACGCGCTGCAGGGCGTCGTTGAGCACCGTATCGGAGCAGGCCTTGACAAAATCAATTTCCACCTGCGTACCGGTCATCAGCGCCGCGCCGCGCGCGATGTTGTTTACGCGCTCGTAAAGCTCGCGCACCTGGTCGTTGTGCGGCGCGCGGATGAGGTAGAGAACCTCTGCGTGCGGCTGTACGACGTTCGGGCTGAAGCCGCCGGGGTCCGTGATGGCGTAGTGGACGCGGGCCTGGTCGATCATATGCTCGCGCAGGTAATTTGTGCCGATGTCCATCAGCTCCACCGCGTCCAGCGCGCTGCGGCCCAGGTGCGGCTGCGCGCCGGCGTGGGAGGCCTTGCCGTTGAATTTATAGAGGACCTGGCAGTTTGCAAGCGAGGTCTGCACGCGGACGCCCGTATCCTCGTCCGGATGCCAGCAGAGCGCGGCGTCCAGCTCGTCAAAGACGCCGTCGCGGGCCATGAAGGCCTTTCCGGAGCCGCCCTCCTCGCCGGGGCAGCCAAAATAAACGACGGTGCCGGGAAGCTTTTTCTCCTCGAGGAAATGCTTGATGCCGATGGCTGCGCCGAGCGACGCCGTGCCGAGCAGATTGTGCCCGCAGCCATGGCCGCAGGCACCGCCGGCGGATTCCTTTTTTGTCACGCCGCCCACCTGGCTCAGGCCGGACAGCGCGTCAAATTCGCCGAGAACGCCGATGACGGGGCGGCCCTGCCCGAAGCGGCCGGAGAAGGCGGTCTCAATCCCGGCGAGGTTCTCCTCCACCGCGAAGCCCTCGTCCCGCAGCGCCTGCTTCAGGCGTCCGGCGGAATAAAACTCTGTAAAGGCAGTTTCGGGATGCGCCCAGATGTCGTCGGAAACGGCGTTCAGAAGCGAGGCCTTTTCGTCCAGAACCGACAGAAAGTCCAATGAAAGCATGCTCATGTCCTCCTTTTTCTCTATTGTTATTATACTACAATTATGGACAAGGTCAATGTCTGTGCGCCAGCGTTGTACCGAAGTTCCGTATATTTGCGCAGCAAGAGGCGTTCGCCCGTGTTCCGGAGGAACGCGGGCGAACACAAGCGCTTGCCAGATGCGGCAAATGCTGATATACTGGGAGTCAACTCTGCGCAGGCCCTGCCAGCGCGTGCATCACGCCGCCCTGCGCGCTGGACGAGACGTCTGCGCCGACGACCTCGCCCTGATAAAGAAGCAGCGTCGCGTAATACACGCCGTCGTCCGCCGGGTAATTTGTGATTTCGTAGACATAGCGGTCAAGAAGCTTTCCGGCGTACTGCGTCAGATCGTAGCCCTGCGATTTCTGAAGCTCGTTGTAGCGCAGGAATACCTCGCTCGGCGCGTCCGGAACGCGGACCTGCTGGCTCTGCACGGGCTCCGGGCGGACCTCCCAGCCAAAGCCCTGAAGGTAGGCGATGCGCGCCTCGTCGGTATCCAGCGCCGCCGCAGAAGTGTTCCCGGCAGGGCCGGGCTCCGCCGCGCCGTGCAGGCACAGAACCAGAACCATTCCCACTGCCAGAATCAGCGCGGCCAGAAGCAGCAGCTTTCGTTTTGATATTTTTGCGGCCATCAGAATCATAGTCCCTTCCTCCTAAACATGCGGATCTGCGCGGCCCCTGCGTCGCCGTGATCCTCTGCTAGAATGCTTATGCGCCGCGGACAAGATTATGCCGGGAGGCACACGACATGCAAAGACTGGACAAAATTTTATCGGAGGCCGGTGCGGGCAGCCGGAAGGAACTGAAGAAATGGATTCGCAGCGGCGCCGTGCAGGTAAACGGCCGCACCGTGACCGACGAGGCGCAGAAGCTCGACGAGACGCAGGCGCAGATCACGCTCTTCGGCACGGAGGTGGAGCTTTATCACCCGGTGCTTCTGATGCTGCACAAGCCGGGCGGCTATGTGACCAGCACCGAGGAGCACGACGGCCCTTGCGTCATGGAGCTGCTTCCGCCCAGATTTCTGCGGCTGAAGGTTTTTCCGGTCGGAAGGCTCGATAAGCAGACGGAGGGGCTGCTGCTGTTTACAAACGACGGGGCGCTTGCCCATAAGCTCCTGAGCCCGCGCAGCGGCGTCTGGAAGGAGTACTACGCCGAGCACGAAGGCCAGGCTTCGGACGAGGACGTGCAGGCCTTCCGGGAGGGACTTGTGCTTTCGGACGGAACACGCTGCCTGCCGGCAAGGCTTCTGCCGCAGGGGGCGGGGAAAAGCCTTGTGCAGGTGCAGGAGGGGAAGTATCACCAGGTAAGAAGAATGCTTGCCGCGCGCGGCATGCCCGTGCGCTACCTCAAGCGCCTTTCCGAGGGGCCGCTTACGCTCGGCGAACTCCCGTCCGGCTGCTGCAAAGAGCTGGATTTGGATTCCCTGAACGGTTTTTTGTGATTTTGACGAAGCAAACGAATGGTTATTTTTGAATGCAAAAGACCTGTACTTTCATGGCTTATGACGAAAAACTATGAAAAAGGCACAAAAACCCTCCGGCTTTTTGAAGTGAAATGTCAAAAAGGTCTTGCATAAAACCTGAAACCGTAGTATTATGTCAATGGTTGTTTGTGTAAAAAGCTACTTGAGGAGGGTGCAGCATGTCTAGCCGCATTTTTCAAAGCGTAATCGTTCAGATGAAGGAAGCCACGGACCGGATGCTCGGCGTCATTGACGCGGACAGCAACGTAATCTCCTGCAGCGATACCTCGCTCATCGGGGAGAAATGGCCGGAGGCCGTGATCAGGCTGAACAGCGCGCCGGATTCCGTCGTCGTGGCGGACAAGAAGACTTTCAAGCCGCTTGCAAGCTGGAGCGCTTATTTTGATTACGCCGTCTTTGCGGAGGGTGATGACGAAACGGCGAAGAGCCTTTGCATTATGGCCTGCGTCGCGCTGAACGGGGCGAAGGCCTATTATGAGGAAAAGCACGACAAGGGCACGTTTGTCAAGAACATCATCACGGATAACATCCTCCCCGGCGACGTGTATATCCGCGCGAAGGAGCTGCACTTTCTGACGGATGTGCCGCGCGCAGTGTTCCTCGTCCGGCAGGTGGGCCGCGCCGACGTGGCGGCGGTGGACGTGCTTTCCGGCATGTTCCCGGACAAGCAGCAGGACTTTGTCCTCTCCGTCAACGAGAACGACATTGCGCTGGTCAAGCAGATCCCCCCGAACACGGAAAAGGAGGAGCTCTACCAGATTGCGCAGACCATCGAGCAGACGCTGCGCTCGGAGCTCTTCGTGAAAACGGTCATCGGCATCGGCACGGTTGCAGGCCATCTGCGCGAGCTTGCGGACGCCTTCAAGGAAGCGCAGGTCGCCATTGAGGTCGGCAAGGTTTTCGATACGGAGAAGACCATCATCAATTATGAAAACCTCGGCATCGGCCGCCTGATCTATCAGCTTCCGACAACCCTATGCGAGATTTTCCTCTCCGAGGTCTTCAAGAAGAGCTCCATCGACTCGCTCGACCAGGAGACGCTCTTTACCATCAATAAGTTCTTTGAGAACAACCTGAACGTTTCGGAAACCTCCCGCAAGCTTTTCGTGCACCGCAATACGCTTGTTTACCGGCTGGAAAAGATCAAGAAGCTCACGGGTCTGGACCTCAGGGAGTTCGATGACGCGATCATTTTCAAGGTGGCCCTTATGGTCAAGAAATATCTGGTCTCGCGGGAAAACCGCCTGATCTGAGCCTTGCGGTGCCGCGTCCGACAGGAGTAACACATGATCGAATTACAAGATGTATACAAAACCTACGATACCGGAACCAAGGCGCTCAACGGCGTGTCTATGAAAATTGAGGACGGTGAGTTTGTCTTTCTGGTCGGACCGTCCGGCTCCGGCAAGTCCACCATCATCAAAATTCTTACTGCAGAGCTCCGGCCGACGTCTGGCGGCGTGCTGGTCAACGGCTTCAGCCTGGACAAGATCCGCAGCCGGGCCATCCCGTATCTGAGAAGAACGCTCGGCGTCATTTTCCAGGACTTCCGGCTGATCGACAACAAGTCGGTTTACGACAATGTCGCCTTCGCCATGCGCGTCATCGGCGCGCCGGAACGCGAGATCAAAAAGCGCGTGCCGTATGTGCTGGAGCTGGTCGGGCTGGAGAACAAGGGCCGCCGCCTTCCGCACGAGCTTTCCGGCGGCGAGCAGCAGCGTGTGGCCATCGCCCGCGCGCTGGTCAACAATCCCAGCGTCATCATTGCCGACGAGCCCACGGGCAACCTTGACCCGGTCAAGAGTCTGGAAATCATGATGCTGCTGGAGCAAATCAACGCGCTTGGGACGACCGTCATGGTGGTTACACACGAGAAGGAGCTGGTCAACCGCTTCACAAAGCGGGTTGTCGCCATTTCCGAGGGCGTCGTCATCAGCGACGGAATGGACGGGTATTATCTCAATGAAGAAGAATAACATCGGTTACTTACTGCGCGAGGGCGTGCGCGGCGTGTTTTTGCACGGCTTC